>JAPKZJ010000123.1 GCA_026393855.1 Candidatus Aminicenantes bacterium | reverse complement strand
CCGTCCGGTTGCCGTCAATCTTCAGAAGCCCGCGCAGCATCAGGCCCAAGAGCCGCGACGGGAGCTTTCGCTCTTCGGGCGACGGCTTGGCTTTTTCCGGAAACGGGAGAAAAAAGGGCTCATCTCCCGGAGATGGGAGATGAAATAAAAAGCCCCGCCTTCCCTTTCGGAAAAGCGGGGCTGGGGGTTCGAGAGAATTCCGCCGTTTCGGGCTTAGATCCCCTTGCTCATGGCGTTGAGAAAGTCTTGGTTGGTCTTGGCCTTGCCGAGCTTTTCGATCAGCAGCTCCATGGCCTCGACCTCGCTGAGCTGGGACAGGATCTTGCGCAGGACCCAGGTCCGGCTGAGCTCGGTTTCCTCAATGAGGAGCTCTTCCTTGCGGGTGGCCGAGCGGTTGATGTCGATGGCCGGGAAGGTCCGCTTGTCGACCAGCCTCCGGTCGAGGTTGATCTCCATGTTGCCCGTGCCCTTGAACTCCTCGAAGATGACCTCATCCATCCGGCTCCCGGTGTCGACCAGGGCGGTGGCGATGATCGTCAAGCTCCCGCCCTCCTCGATCTTGCGGGCCGAACCGAAGAACTTCTTGGGCCGGTTCAGGGCGTTGGCGTCGATGCCGCCCGAGAGGACCTTGCCCGAAGGCGGGATGATGGCGTTGTGGGCCCGGGCCAGCCGGGTGATGGAGTCGAGCAGGATGACCACGTCGCGCTTGATCTCAACCAGCCGCTTAGCCTTCTCCAGGACGATATTGGCGACCTGGGCGTTGCGGGCGGGCGGCTCGTCGAAGGTGGAGGCCACGACTTCGCCGGCGACGCTTCTTTGGAAGTCCGTGACTTCCTCGGGCCGCTCGGCCACGAGCAGAACGATCAGGAAGATCTCGGGGTGGTTCTTCTCGATCGACTTGGCGATCGTCTTGAGCAGGGTCGTCTTGCCGGCCCGGGGCGGCGAGACGATCAGGCCTCGCTGACCTTTGCCGATGGGGGTCAGCAGCTCCATGATCCGGGCGTTGAGGTTCTTCGGGTTGCCGTCCTGGAGAATGATCTTCTCGTGCGGGTAGAGAGGCGTCAGCTGCTCGAAGTGGACGTTGCGCCGCTGCTCGATCAGGACGTCGGGCAGCATGAAGTTGATGGCCTCGATCTTGATCAGGGCGAAGTACTTCTCCCCGTTCTTGGGCGGCCGGACGAGCCCCGAGATGGTGTCCCCCGTCCGCAACTGGAACTTGCGGATCTGCGAGGGCGAGACGTAGATATCGTCCTGGCTGGGGAGGTAGCTGAATTCGGGCGCCCGCAGGAACCCGAAGCCGTCCTCCAGGCATTCCAGGACGCCCTCCGAGAAGAGCAGGCCCTGCCGTTTGGCCTGGGCCTCCAGGATCTTGAAGATCAGGTTGTGCTTGTTGGCCTTATCGGCCTCGATGTCGGCCTCGGCCATCCCGACCTGGGCGGCGATCTTGAGGACCTCCTTGAGATCCTTGCCTTCCATCTCGATCAACCCGAAGTCATGGACTCCCTCGGGATCGCGGGGCGGCTCGTATTCTTCGTACTCCGGCCGGGGGTCCGGCGGCAGGTCTTTGGGGCCGTGGGGCTTGGGGCCGCGGTTATAGCGCCCTTGTCTCTGATTCGGCATGGTCGTTTCCTCCTAGTGCGTGACCGGCGGTTCGGGGCTGTCCTTGGCCTCGCCGGCCGGACCGGCCGGGGTCTCCCCCGCCCGGACATCGGTCTTGCCGCCGCCGGGCCGGGCCGGGCCGGGCGCCAGCGGCAGCTCCCTGGTCAGAACGAGCTTGAGAACGTCGTCCATCGTCTCGACCAGGTGGATCTTCATGGATTGCAGGATGGTCTTGGGCAGATCTTTCAGGTCGGCCTTGTTGTCCCGCGGCAGGATCGCTTCCCGGATCCCCTCGCGATGGGCGGCCAGCAGCTTCTCTTTGATCCCGCCCACGGGCAGAACCTTGCCCCGCAGAGTGATTTCCCCGCTCATGGCCAGCTTCTTGCTGACCGGGATCTCGGTCAGCAGCGAGAGGATGGCGATGGCGATGGTGATCCCGGCCGAAGGGCCTTCCTTCGGAGTCGCCCCCTCGGGGACATGGATATGGATGTCGAAGTCCTTGGTCACGTCCTTGGCCACGTTGAGCTCGAAGACCTTGGCCCGGACATAACTGAAGGCGGCCTGGGCCGACTCCTGCATGACCTCGCCCATCTGCCCGGTCAGGACGAAAGTGCCCTTGCCGTGAACCCTCATGGCCTCGAAGGTCAGCATTTCGCCGCCGAACTCGGTCCAGGCCATACCCATGGCCACTCCGATTTCGTCTTCGTAGTCCAAGGCCGAGCGCCGGAACTTGGGCACGCCGAGATAGGCCTCCAGGTTCTTGACGCTGACTTTTTCCTTCCGATCCTTGCCCTTCTGGACAACCCGCTTGACGACCTTGCGGCAGATGCGGGTGATCTCCCTCTCCAAGTTGCGCACACCCGCTTCCCGGGTATAGTCGTCGATCAATTGGCCGAGCGCCGAATCGGAGATGGCCAGATTGGCCGCCGTCAGCCCGTGGGCCTTTAACTGCTTGGGCCACAGGAACTGCTTCGCGATCTGGATTTTCTCCTCCTCGGTGTAGCCGGGGATGCGGATGATCTCCATGCGGTCGATGAGCGGCCGCGGCACGGGCTCCAGGGAGTTGGCCGTGACCACGAACATGACCTGGGAGAGGTCGAAATCGGTGTCGATGTAATGGTCCAGAAAGGCGTTGTTCTGTTCGGGGTCGAGGACCTCCATCAGGGCCGAAGCCGGGTCGCCCCGGAAGTCCATGCTCATCTTGTCGACTTCGTCGAGCAGAAAGACCGGGTTGCGGGTCCCGGCCCGCTTGATCATCTGGATGATCCGCCCGGGATAGGCGCCGATGTACGTCCGCCGATGGCCCCGGATCTCGGCTTCGTCCCGCACGCCGCCGAGCGACAGCCGAACGAACTTGCGGCCCGTGGAGCGGGCGATGGACTTGGCCAGGGAGCTCTTGCCGACGCCCGGGGGGCCGACCAGGCCGAGGATGATCCCCTTGGGATCCTTGACCAGCTGGCGGATGGAAAGATATTCCAGGATCCGCTCCTTGACCTTGTCCAGCCCGAAGTGATCCTCGTTCAGGATGCGCTCGGCCTCGGCCAGGTCCCGCTTCTCGCGGGATTTCTTGATCCAGGGCAGGGCGATCAGCCAGTCCAGGTAGTTGCGGCAAACGGTCGCCTCGGCCGACATGGGCGGCATGCTCTCCAGGCGCTCCAGTTCCTTGCGGGACTTTTCGGCGGCGTCGGGGGGCATCTTGGCCGCAGCCACCTTCTTGCGCAGTTCCTCGACCTCGCTGGCCGGCTCGTCCCGCTTGGCTCCCGGCGGCAAAGAGCCGGAGCCGCCCGGGGTGAAGGCGGTCTTGCGCTTGCCGCCGGCCCGGCCGTCCTTGCGGCTCGAAGACTGAAGGCGGTAGATTTCGGACTCGAGCAGGAAGCGAAGCCGCCGCAGCCGCTCCAGGCTGTTGATCGTCTCCAACAGGTTCTGCTTCTCGTCCAGCGGCAGGTAGAGATGGGACGAGATGATGTCGGCGATCCGATCGGGGGTGTGTTCGCGCAAGGCCGGAATGATGGCCTGGACGTTGGCATTCTGGTTGAACTTGAGGTATTCCTCGAACATCGGCAGGACTTGGCGCAGCTCCTCGGCCGCCTCCTTGCCGCCGTCGTCGTAGACCCGGACTTCCTTGATCAGGACCTGGTAGAACGGGTGCGACCCGACGACCTCGAGGATGCGGGCCCGTTTTTTGCCCTCGACGATGACCTTGACGTTCTTGTCGTCGACGGGGGCGGTGCGGATGACTTTAGCCGTGATCCCCAGCGAGTAGATGTCCTTGGGCTGGGGGTTGTCCAGGGTCGGGTCCATCTGGGCCGATAGGACGATCATCCGGTCGGTATCGGCCGACTTCTCCAGGGCCAGGATGGACGAGGGTCGGCCGATGGTGAACGGGACGAGGGTGGCCGGGAAGACGACCAGGTCGCGAAGCGGAATAAGCGGCAGCGTTTTGAGGGTTTCCAGCGATTCGCCGTTCGGTTCCATGTCACTCTCCCGCGACCGGCTTGGTCCGCTCCGACCCATTCTCCTCGACCATCCGCTTGGTGATCTTGATCCGGCCGGGCTTGCGCGAGGAGGGCAGATCGAACATCAGATCGAGCATGAGGTCCTCGATGATCGTCCGCAGCCCGCGGGCCCCGAGCTTGCGCTCCAGGGACTTGCGGGCGATGGCCGCCAGGGCTTCATCGCTAAACTCCAGCTCGACGCCCTCCATCTCGAACAGCCGCTGGTACTGGCGGATGATGGCGTTCTTGGGCCGGGTCAGGATGGCGACCAGCTCGTCCGGGCCGAGCTCGTCGAAGACGGCCACGACCGGGATGCGGCCGACCAGCTCGGGGATCAGGCCGTACTTGATCAGATCCTGCGGGATGAGATCGGCCAGCAGCCCGGAGGCCGCATCCGGCCGGACTTTGGCCTCGGCCTTGAATCCGACCATGGAACGGCCCAGCCGCTGGGCGATGATCCGATCCAGCCCGACGAACGCTCCGCCGCAGATGAATAGGATGTCGGTCGTGTCGACCGGGATGAATTCCTGATAGGGATGCTTACGCCCTCCCTGCGGCGGGATGTTGGCGCTCGTTCCCTCGATGATTTTAAGCAAGGCCTGTTGGACGCCCTCGCCCGAGACATCCCGGGTGATCGAGGGGCTGTCGCTTTTGCGGCTGATCTTGTCGATCTCGTCGATATAGATGATGCCCTTCTGGGCCCGGGCGATGTCGCCCTTGGCCGCCTGGTAGAGCTTGAGGATGACGTTCTCCACGTCCTCGCCGACATAGCCCGCTTCGGTCAGGGTGGTGGCGTCGGCGATGGCGAACGGCACCGACAAGATTCGGGCCAGGATCTGGGCCATGAGGGTCTTACCGGTTCCCGTCGGCCCGATCAGCAGGATGTTGCTTTTGGAGATCTCGACGTCCGAGGCCGAGTGAGGCTGGCGGATGCGTTTATAGTGGTTGTAGACCGCCACGGCGATCTTCTTTTTGGCCTTGTCCTGGCCGATCATGTATTCGTCCAGGGCAGCCTTGATGGCGGCCGGAGTGGGCGATTCCTCGGGCGCCGTCACGGTCTCGGCCGGCTTGGGCTTGTCGGCCTCGACGATCGTATGGGCCACCTCGACGCAGTTGTCGCAGATGAAGATGCCGCCGGGCCCGGCGATGAGCTTGCGGGCCTGGGCCTGGCCGCGGCCGCAGAAGGCGCACTTGACCAGGCTCTCGGACCGGCCGTTCTTGATCTCGTCCATGAGTCTCGGGTCGTCCCCTATTTCTTGGCCGGGGTCCGGGAGGTGTAGATCTGGTCGATAATGCCGTACTCCCGGGCCTGGACCGCGGACATGATGAAGTCGCGCTCGATGTCGGCCTGGATCTTGGTCTTGGGCTGGCGGGTGTGCTTGACCAGGATGTGGTACAGGGAGTCCCGCATCCGCAGAATTTCCTTGGCCTGGATGGCGATGTCCGAGGCCTGGCCTTGGGTGCCGCCGAAAGGCTGGTGCAGCAGGACCCGGGTGTTGGCCAGGGCGATCCGTTTGCCGGGCGCGCCGGCCGCGAGCAGCACCGCCGCCATGCTGGCTGCCTGGCCGACCCCGATGGTCGAGATCTCGTTGCTGACGTATTGCATGGTGTCGTAGATGGCCAGGCCGGCGGTGATCGACCCGCCGGGCGAGTTGATATAGACCGAGATCTCCTTCTCCGGATTCTCGGCTTCCAGGAACAGCAGCTGGGCGATGACCGTGTTGGCCAGGCTGTCGTCGATCTCGGTCCCGATGAAGATGATGTTGTCGCGCAACAGGCGGGAATAGATGTCGTAGGCCCGCTCGGAGCGGCCGTCCTGCTCGACGACAAAGGGGATGAGAGTCATGGGGGGCCCGGGAAGCCGGTTACTCCATTATAGCCTGGCCGACCAGGAAGTCAACGGCCTTGCGCAGGACCAGATTGGCTTTGAGCCCGTCTCGACGGCCTTCCTGAGCGAAGGATTCGAGGAGCCGGGGCGCCGGCACGCCATTGGCTCGGGCCAGGTCGCGGATCTCCTGATCGACTTCGTCTTCGCCGACTTCGATCTTCTCGGCCTCGGCGATCCGGCGCAGCAGGAGCTGTCGCTTGATCGCCCCGACGGCCTGCTCGCGGGCCCGCGGGCGGAACTGCTCGACGAGCTCGGGGGTGACGCTTTCGGCCGGAATCGATTGGAAGGTCTTTTTCAGGACTTCCTCGGCTTCCTCTTCGACCGCTCCCTCGGGCAGGTCGATGGCGGTCTGCTCGATGAGCTGGGCCAGGACGTCCTCGGAAGCATCCCGCCGAGCCTGGGCTTCGCGGGCCTTGCCGAGCTCGGAGCGGACCTTTTCGCGCAGGACGGCCAAGCTGTCGAACTCGCCCAAGCTCTTGGCGAAATCGTCGTTGAGCTCGGGCAAGCGTTCGGCCTTGATCGACTGGACTTTGAGCGTGGTCTCGATGTCCTTGCCGGCCAGAGCCCGGACCGGGGCGTCTTCGGGGTAGGTCGATTGGAAGGACTTGCTTTCACCCGGCCGAAGGCCCCGGACGTTCTCGTCCACGGCCGGGTCGTTGCCCGGGCGGCCGACGAGGACGACGGCCTTTTCGACCGGCCGCATCCGCTTAGTCCGGAGGTCGCGAGCCTGCGTCTCGACGACGACGTAGTCGCCGGCGACGACGGCGCGGTCCTCGACGGGGATGTATTCGGCCGCTTTGCGCCGCAGGTCCTCAATCGTCTTGTCCACGTCGGCCTCGGGAACCTCGGCCGAGCGGCGGGTCGTCCGGACCTTGCGGTAGGCCGGCAAAGCGAAGTCCGGCCAGATTTCGACCACGGCCTTGAACTTCAGGGGCGCCCCAGCCTCGATCGAGAGGTCCTCGATGACCGGGCTGCCGACGGGATGAATGCCGTGAGCCGTCAGGATCTCCTCCAGGACCATGGGGACCAGCCGATCGACCAGCTCGTGCTGGATCTCGTGCTGGTAGACCTGCTTAACCATGTCCTTGGGCGCCCGTCCGGCCCGGAACCCTTTCATCCGGGCCCGCTCGGCGTAATGCTCCAAGACGTGTTCGAACTCGTGGGCCACCTCGGCCGCGCTCAGTTCGGCCTCGACTTCCTTGCGGGTGGGGGCTAGATCCTTCACCGTGCTTTTCAGGCGCTCGATCGGTTCGGTCATGGGAGTCCTATCCTTGTCCGGGGATCGTCCATGGGCAAGGCGGGAATCGAACCCGCATTCCCTTTCAGGAACTAGGTCCTAAGCCTAGCGCGTCTGCCGTTCCGCCACTTGCCCATATGCAAAAACAGCCTTCAATTCGAGGGATCTTGGAGACGCGTTCGAAGGGAACGGGGAACTGAAGACAATCTTTTATCACAACCCTCCGCCCCCTGTCAAACGGATTTCCTCCGGGCCCGGCGTCTCCCTCCCCCGCCGGTCAGGAGAAGCGGGTCACAACCCCGCCTCTCCCCTTCCTAGGGGAGAGGCGGGGCCGGGTCGCGCCGCCGCCGCTTACTTGATGTAGCCGCGCAGCTTGACGGCCAAGTTGGCGTCAATCGCCTGCAGTTTCTTGGCCACTGCCTGGGCGCTGTATTTGTCGTGCAGATTAAGGTAGATGATGCCCAGGTTGAAAAGCGCCGTCCCGTCGTCCGGCTTCAGGTCGACGGCCTTTTTCATCGGGTCCATGGCCAGGGTGAACTGCTTGGTCTGCATGTGGCACATGCCGATGTAGAGGTAGGCGTAGAAATTGTCGGGAACGATCTCGACGTCCTTCTGGAAGGCTTTGGCCGCTTCGGCGTAGTTCTTCTGCATGTAATAACAGAAGCCGGTCTGGAACCAGGCAAAATCGTAGGTGGGCTTCAGCTCGATGGCCTTGCGGAAATTGGCGATCGCCTCCGGGTAGTTCTGCATCTTCTGATACATGAACCCGAGGTTGTAGAAGGACTGTTCGTCCTTCGGGTTCAGCTCGACGAGCTTCTTGGCCGCAGCCACGGCCTTGGTCGGGTTGTTGGCCTTGTCGTACATCGCCAGGATTCGCTGGTAGTGGCCGCCGGCGTCCTTGGGACTCATTAGCGCCAGCTTGGCGTAGGCCGCCTCGGCCTGCTCCAGCTTGCCGCCCCGCTCATAGGACTGGGCCTGCCGAAAGGCGATGGATTGGTCGTCGGGTTGGGTTTTCAGTGCCTCGCCGTACGCGGCGGCTGCTTTTTCGAACTCGTTCGCTTCCAGCCGGCAGTCGCCCAGGCTTTTGTAGATCGTCCAGGCGTTGGCCGGGCCGGCCACCAGGTACTTCTCATAAGCATCCGCCGCCTTGGCCCATTCCCGGGCGTCCTGATAGGCGTTGCCCAGAAACATCAGGGCTTCCTTCTTGGAGGGGTCGATGGCCAGAGCCTTCTCCAGGTAGGGCGCAGCTTCCATCGGCTTCTGCATCCGGACCAGGATATCGCCCAAGCCTAGATAGGCGACGACGTTTTGGGGGTCAAGCTCGATGACCTTCTTGAAGGCCGTCACGGCGTTGGCGAAATCGCGCTGCTTGTTGTAGACCGCGGACAGCAAGGTCCAGGCTTCCAGGTTGTTCGGCTGGGCCTTGGTCACCTTCTCCAGGTTGCGCTGGGCGTTGAGGGATTGCTCCATCCAGTTGTAGAGGCGGCCCGCCAGCCAGGCGCCTTCCACCGTGCCCAGATATTCTTCGGGCGTCCAGGTTTTGAACGCCTGGACGGCCGCGGCCCGATTCAGACCGTCGAAAGCGGCCGCCGGCACGACGAACCGGAGCTGGCGATCCAGGATCGTCAGCAGGCCGACGAACTTGCCGTCCTCGCCGAACACCGCTCCACCGGCGAAAGCCTCGGGCACTGCGGCGCTGATTTCCGCGACCGTGGATCCTGCTCCCAGATCGCGGGCATCCCGGATCTCGCCCGAGGCGACGACGATTTCGCCCGCTTCGTTGGCGCCGATGGCCAGGACTTTCTTGCCTTTGCCCAGGGCGTCGGGCGCGGGGACGAGCGGAGTCACCTTGCCCTTGATCCGGATCAGGGCCAGATCGAGGGCCTTGTTGACGGCCACGATGCCTTCGACGTCGACTTCCTTCTTCTTATAGTTGAAGCCCATGGCCGAGGCCGCGCCGCTGATCAGGTGGTAGTTGGTCAGAGCCAGATCCTTGGCCAGGGCGACGGCCGAGCCCTTGGCGATCTCCTTCTTGTCCTTATCATAGGCGATCAGGGACAGGACGCCGGGCCCCGAATCCTCGAGTCTCTTGACGGCGGGATCTTCCTGTCCCGCGGGCAGGACCACCGCGGAGCCGAGGAGCAGCGCCGCGCAAAGACAGACGATGATGGATTTATGCTTCATGATGCCTCCTGAAAGGCCGCATCGCGGCCCGGATGAATGGATATTTTGACATGCCGTTCCCGCCCTGTCAATCATCGAGTTGACTTCGCGCCGACCATCGGGTAGTTTGAGGTTCGATGCGACGCACTCGACCGCCGGCCGCCGTACTTTATGCCGTCCTCCTGGCCGTCGGGCTGGCCCTGCTCTGGGTCGGGAAAGCGGGCTTGCGAGATTTCCAGGTCAACCTCCAGGCCGGCGATCGGCTGATCCACGGCGAGACGCTTTACCGGACGTCGGACGAGCACTACCAGTTCAAGTACGCCCCGTTCTCGGCCGTGATCTACGCTCCGTTGGCCGGGCTTCCCTTGACCGTTGCGAAATCAGTCTGGCTGGCCTTGATCCTGGGCGCTTGTTTTCTGGCCGCTTCGTGGTCCGCTCGGTTGGCCGGTTTAGCGGTCCCCGATCAACCTTGGCGGGCGGCCTGGCCGGGGCTCATCCTGGCCAAGTATTTCCTGCGCGAGCTGGAATTGGGCCAGATCAACGCTCTGATCACCGCGGTCTTCCTGGGCATGGCCCTTCTGCTGACGGCACGGGAAGGCCGCCGCGCTCCCTTGGCCGAGGCGTCGGCGGGACTTCTGGCCGGACTGGGCGCGGCCCTCAAGCCTTATGGCGTCATCATGCTGCCCTACCTTTTCTTGAAAAGGCGCTGGGCGGCCTTGGCCGCGGCCGTCTCGTTCCTGGGCCTCTCGCTTCTCCTGCCCGCCGCCTTTTATGGCTGGAAAGGCAACTGGACCGTCCACGCGGAATGGATCCGGACCTTGTCGCGATCAACGCCGCCGCTGCTCGTGTCGCAGGACAATGTCTCTTTGCTGGCCTTCTTCTCCAAGTGGCTCGGTCCTTCCGCGACGGCGACCTGGCTCTATGGAGCCGCCGTTGCCCTTCTGGCCGCGGCCGTTCTCTTCGTCCTGATCAGGGGAGACGGAATCAGCCGCCCGGAGCCGCTGGAAGTCGGATTGCTCCTGCTGGCGATCCCGCTCATCTCGCCTCTTGGCTGGGAATATACTTATCTTTCCGCCATCTTGGCCATATCCGTCCTCCTGGCCCGCTGGTCGAGCTTTTCCGGAGCCTTCCGAGCCGTTCTTACGGCGGATTTCGTCCTGATCGCGCTTTCTCTTTACGACCTGATGCGACCGGGGCTGTTCCACTTCTACCTCGGCCGATCCCTTCCGACGCTGGCCTTCCTGATCCTGGCAGCCGGGCTCCTTGACTTGCGCCGGAGGCGGGCCGCGTAAGGCGCGGGGGCCGAGGTCGGACAGCCATGAAGACCTTCCGGACCCGGATGGCCTGGTTCTATGGCCTGACCCTGGCCGCCGGCGCCGTCGGGCTCGCCGCCGTCGCCGCCGCGCCCCTGCTCATGGCCAGGGGCTCGAGAGCCGCCGCCTTCCTCTATGCCGTCTTTGCCCCGCTCTGCCATCAGCAGCCGGAACGGTGCTTTTCCCTGGCCGGGTTTCCCCTCGCCGTCTGCGCCCGCTGCACCGGCATCTATCTGGGCGCCTTCCTCGGGTTGATCGCGCGGCCGTTCCTCCGTCCTCTCACCGACCTCCGCCCGCCTTGCGCCGCGGCGTTTCTAGCCGTGAGCCTGCCGATCGCCGTGGATGCGGCGGCCAACCTGTTCGGGATCTGGCGCTCCCCGGGAGCCCTGCGCTTCGCCACCGGATTGATCTGGGGGCCCATCCTGCCGTTCTATTTCTTGGCCGGTCTGGGGAGCCTGTTTGCGTCCGGAGCGGAAAAAAAATAGAATGACGAGGACGTGGAGAATGGCATGAATGGTCGCAAGCCCAGTCTTTTAGCCCCGGCTCTGATCGCCGGCGCGGCCGGCGGTGTTCTTTCCGGCATCCCCTTCGTCAATTGCCTTTGCTGTCTGTGGATGATCGGCGCCGGCATCCTGGCCGCCTATCTGATGGCCAAGGATGCCCCCGCGCCTCCGACCGCGGGCGACGGAGCCCTGGTCGGAGCGTTCACGGGTGTCGTCGCGGCCGGCGCCGTCTCGCTCATGAGCATCCCGCTGGCCGCCTTGAACGCCGTCTTCTTCCGTCGTTTCCTCGAACGCATGGCCGAGTACGTCCAGGAGATGCCGGCGGGCTGGGAGCAATGGTTCACCCGCGGCGTCGGCCCGTTCTCCTTCTTCTGGTTCTTTATCGGCCTCGTCATCAACGCCGCCGTTTTTGCCGCGCTGGCCGCTCTCGGCGGAATCATCGGCATGTCCCTATTTGCCCGCCGCACCCCGCCGCCGGGGGCGCCGCTGCCGCCGCAGCCCGGGAGCCACGTTTGAGGCGCTTCAAGACCCAGGTCATCGTCAACCCCGAATCGGCCAAAGGTCAGACCCGGCGCCGCTGGACTCAGATTAAGGAAGGCATCCGCCACTTCATCCGGGATTTCAAGGTCGAGTTCACCGAGAAGCCCCTGCAAGCCATCGAGATCGCCCGCTCGGCGCTTCGCGACGGCACCGACCTGGTCATCGGCGTCGGCGGCGACGGGACGATGAACGAGATCGCCAACGGCTTCTACGAGGACGCCCGACTGATCAACCCGGCGGCCAGCCTGGGCATCGTGCCGTCCGGGACGGGCTGCGATCTGACCCGCTCGCTGCGGATCCCGCCGCGCCTGCGCGGCGCGATGCAGGTCATCACCGAAGCCCCGACCCGAACGATCGACGTCGGCCGGGTCGCGTTCCGCGGCGGTGACGGCCGCCCGGACGAGCGGATTTTTCTCAACGTCGCCGACTTCGGCGTCGGCGGCGAAGTCGTCCACAAGGTCAACACCCGGCGGCTGGAGCGGAAAGCCTCGTCCTACGTCCGCTGCCTGGTCGAGACCATGGCCCACTACAAGAATAAAAAAGTCCGCATCCGGGTGGACGGGCAGGAGCTTCCGCGCGGCGAATATCTGATCGGGGCCGTGGCCAACGGCCGGATTTTCGGCAAAGGCATGAAGATCGCGCCCGATGCGCGCCTCGACGACGGGCTCTTCGATACGGTCCTGGTCCGAGGCATGCGCTTCGTCGAGTTCTGCCTGCACGGCTGGAGGCTGATGAACGGCTCGCACACCGGCTACCGCAAGGTCGACGTAATCCGCGGCCGCCGGGTGGAAGCCGACCCCGAGGACGACGATCCGGTCCTTCTCGAGTTCGACGGCGAGCAGTTGGGCACCCTGCCGGCGGTCTTCACCATCGCGCCGCGCAGCCTGCCGATCAAGGGATATCTCTGAGCCTGCTCCCGCGCTAGCGGGATTCCCGCCGGGCCAAGCGCGGATCGTTGGTCACGATCTTGCGGCCGTCCGCATCCACCACCGTGAAGAGCCTCGTCCGGACCCGGCTCCCGCTCTTGCGGAAAGCGGCCTGGACGGTCGCAATGTAGGCCCGCGTTTCCTTATAGGGAGGAATGCCTTTGTATTTCTCGACCGCCGCTTGCCCGGCGTTGTAGGCGGCCAGGATGAGGTCGGTGCGGCCGTCGTAAAGCCGGTCGAGGTCTTTTAGATAGCGTACGCCCCCCTCGATGTTCTGAACCGGCTCGAAAACGTCGGCAACTCCATAGAACGCGGCCGTGGCGGGCATCAGCTGCATCAGGCCCTGCGCACCGGCCTCGGACACGGCCCAGCGGTTATAGGCCGATTCGGCCTGGATAACCGCATGGATCAGGCCCACTTGCAGCCCGTTGCGGAGCGCGGAAGCCCGAATCAATGGGTCATATTTAGTCTTCAAGTAGGCGGGAAAGCCGGGGGCGGGGGGAGCAGCGGCGGACAGAACCGCGCAGGCCGCGACGGCCAGGGTTCCGATCCGAATGAAGCCTCGTTTCATCGGCTTCATCATGCCGGAATCGGCCTCCCGCCGTCAATCGCCCGCAGGGGTGATATGGGGGGCGGGTCTCTCCTCCCCTTCGGTCCGGTCAGAGCAGGCGGGCTACGGCCTCAAGGCCCGCGGCCAGAGCCTTGTCGAGCTCGCCTGTCAGAGGGCCGCCGGCCTGGGCAAAATCGAGCCGACCGCCTCCCCCACCGCCGATGACGGGAGCCAGAGCCTTGATCAGCCCGGCCGCGGAGACGCGGCCGCTCAGGTCCTTGGTCACGGCCGCGACGAGAAAAGCCTTGTCCTCCCGCACCCCTCCCAAAAGCACGATGCCGGAACCAAGCTTCTGCTTGAGCTGATCGGTCATCGTCCGGGCCTCCTCGGGGCTGAGGCCCTCCATCCGCCGGACCAGGACTTTCAGCCCCCCGACTCGGCGAATCTCCTCGGCCGGAGGCTCGGCCGAGCCGGCCAGGATCTTCTGCCGCAAAGCCTTGATCTCGTGGTCCTTCTCCCTCATCTGGTCCAGCATCTTCTCGAGCTGGGCCGGCAGGTCCTTGCGGGGAACGTTGACAAGCCGGGCCGACTCGGAGGCCAGCCGATCGATCTCCTGCAGATGCCGCAGGGCCTCGTCACCCGTCAGAGCTTCGATGCGGCGCATCCCGGCCGCCACACTCGTCTCGGCCGTAATCTTGAACAGGCCGATCTGGCCGGTGGATCCGGCGTGGGCGCCGCCGCACAGCTAGCGGCTGAACTCGCCGACGACGACCATCCGGACCCTCTCGCCGTACTTCTCCTCGAAGATGGCCATGGCGCCCGATCGCAGCCCCTCCTCGAGCGACATCTCCCGGATCTCGACCGGCTCGTCATCCCGGATCTTCTCGTTGACCAGGGCCTCGACCCGGGCGATCTCTTCGGGCGATAAGCCTTGAAAATGGGTAAAATCGAAGCGCAGCCGAACGGGCGAAACGAGCGATCCGGCCTGCTTGACGTGCTCGCCGAGGACTTGGCGCAAGGCGGCGTGCAAAAGATGGGTCGCCGTGTGGTTGGCCCGCACGGCTTTGCGCTTGTCGAGGTCGATGGCCGCCTCGACCGCATCGCCTTCGGCCACTCGCCCGGCTACGACCCGGACCCGATGGCTGCGGACTTCCGGCACGGGGTAATACGCGGACTCAACTACGGCCGAAAAGCGGCTGTTTTTGAGCCGGCCCGAATCGCCCACCTGGCCGCCCGCCTCGGCATAGAACGGCGTCCGGTCGAGGATGACCTCGCCGCTCTCCCCCGCGGCGAGGGCGAAGGTCCGGGCCCCGTCCTTGAACAGGGCCAGGACCTTCGCTTCCGGAAGCAGGCAGGATTCGTAGCCGGCGAAGGAGCTGACGACACCTTTAAGGCTGTCGTAGGCTTGCCTCTCCTTGATCTGGGCATCCCCTTTCCAGGCCAGGCGGGCCCGGGTTTTCTGGGCTTCCAGCTCGGCCGCGAATCCGGTCTCGTCGACCCCCAGCTTTTCGTCGGCGGCCAGTTCCATGGTCAGATCGAGGGGGAATCCGTAGGTGTCGTAAAGCTTGAAGGCCGCCGGCCCCGACACGCGGGCCGCCCCGGCCGTTCGGGCCTCGACGGCGTAGGTCTGGAAGACGCGGAGCCCGGAGGCGAGGGTCTGGGCGAAGCGCTCCTCCTCCGACCGGCAGACCCGGGCGATGAGCGGCAGGGCGGTCAGCAGCTCGGGGTAGGCGCCCTTCATGACCTCGGCCACGGTACCCATCAGGGTGTGGACGAAGGGCTTCTCCAGCCCGATCTTGTTGCCGTTGCGGAAGGCCCGGCGGATGAGCCGGCGCAGGACGTAGCCGCGGCCGTCGTTGGCGGGCATGATGCCGTCGCTGATCAGGAAGGCCGCGGCCCGGGCGTGATCGGCGATGATGCGAAGCGCGACGTCGCCTTCGCCCCCGGCCGGGTATTCGCGGCCGGCCAGGCCGGCGATTTCGCCGATGATCGGCGTGAACAGGTCGGTGTCCCAGTTGCTCGTCTTGCCCTGCAGCACGGCCGCCATCCGCTCCAGGCCCATGCCGGTGTCGATCGAGGGCTTGGGCAGGGGCTTCATCGCCCCCGACCCGTCCTGCTGGTACTGCATGAAGACGAGGTTCCACAGCTCAACGAAGCGATCGCTCCCGGAATCGATCAGGGCCCGAGGATCGCCGGCCTCGAGCCCGGGGGCGAGGTCGAAGTGCAGTTCCGAGCAGGGCCCGCAGGGGCCGGTGTCGCCCATGGCCCAGAAGTTGTCCTTCTTGCCGAAGCGGAAGATGCGCTCGGCCGGGAATCCGATCTCCCCGCGCCACAGCTCGTAAGCCTCGTCGTCGTCCTCGTAGACCGTGGCATAGAGGCGGTCCTGGGGAAGGCGGAAGACGTCGCTGACAAGCTCCCAGGCGAAGCGGACGGCCTCGCGTTTGAAGTAATCGCCGAAGGAGAAGTTGCCCAGCATCTCGAAGAAGGTGTGATGCTTGCTGGTCCGGCCGACCTGCTCCAGATCGTTGTGTTTGCCGCTGACGCGCATGCACTTCTGAACCGTGGCCGCCCGGCTGTAGCCGCGGGTCTCGAGCCCGAGGAAGACGGACTTGAACTGGTTCATCCCGGCGTTGGTGAAGAGCAGGCTCGGGTCGTCCTTGGGCAGCAGCGAGGCGCTGGCCACGATCTTGTGGCCGCGGCCGGCGAAGTAGTCGAGAAAGGTTTCGCGGATGCTTTGCGCGTTCATGCCCTCAATCCTCGGGTTTGCGTTCGGGCTTCATCTTGCCCAGGTTCTTCTCCATCTCCTCCTGGGCGATATCCTGGGTGGACTGGATACCCTGGACCCGGAGCCGGAAATTGTCGGGGCTGGTGGAATAGCGCAGCCCCTGCTCGAACGAGATGAAGGCCCGGTCGTAGAGATGAAAGACGGACTGGTCGAAGGTCTGCATGCCGTACTGGGAGTAGCCCGCGCCGATGGCATCGCGCAGGAGGAAGGTCTTCTCCCGCTCCTGGATGCACTCCCGGACATAGGGAGTGGCCAACAGGACCTCGACCGCGGGCACCCGGCCGCGCCCGTCCTTGCGCGGCACCAGCCGCTGCGAGATGACCGCCTGCAGGATAGAGGCCAGCTGCAGCCGGATCTGGCGCTGCTGATGGGGCGGAAAGACGGAGACGATGCGGTTGATCGTCTCGGGAGCGTCGACCGTATGAAGGGTGCTGAGGACGAGATGGCCCGTCTCGGCCGCCAGGATGGCCGTTTCGATCGTCTCCAGGTCGCGCATCTCGCCGACCAGGATGATGTCCGGATCCTCGCGCAGGGCGCCGCGCAAGCCGCGGGCGAAGCTCTTGACGTCCCAGCCGACCTCGCGCTGGCAGATGACGCTCTTCTGGTCGCGATGCAGGTACTCGATCGGGTCCTCGATGGTGATGATGTGCTCGCGGCGGCTCCGATTGATAAAATCGATTATCGAGGCCAGGGTCGTTGTCTTGCCGCTGCCGGTCGAGCCCGTGACCAGGACCAGGCCGCGCTCGGTGGCGGCGATCTGCTCGATCACCGGCGGCAGCAGGAGCTCCTGGAAGCTTTTGACCTCGAAGGGGATGATCCGCAGGGCCACCGCCAACGAACCGCGCTGGCGGAAGATGCTGCCGCGGAAGCGGCCGAACCCGGGCAGGCTGTAAGCCAGGTCCAGGTCGAAATCCTCCTCCAGGCGCTTCTTCTGGGCTTCGTTCATGACCTGGAAGGCGATCTCCTCCGTGTCCTGGGGACCGAGCTTGGGCAGCTGGGTCAGGGGCACCAGAATGCCGTGAACCCGGAATTGGGGGTGGTTGCCGACCTTGATGTGGACGTCGGAAGCGTCCATCTCGATGGCGATCTTCAGCAGGTCGTCGATGTGCATGTCGGCCTCCCATCAGTCCTCGGCCGCGCCGGCCCGCGGCGGGCTCGGCGGCCTCTGCGGCGCAGGGGGCGGCGGAGGCAATCCATCTTACCCGGCCGGGGCGGCCCGGTCAACCCGAGTCAGCCGGATTCGCCGCAGTAGGGGCAATGGCGGGAGCGGAACGGGAGGGGCCGCCGGCAGTTCCAGCACAGATCGCCCGTCGAGCGCTCCCGGGCCCGGATCCGGCCCAGAATGTCGTCGATCTCGGTCTTGGGATGCTTTTCGCCGCGAATCTCGGCCAGGGCCCGCAACAGCTCGCCCGGACGTTCGTACCGCTCCTCGGTCTTGGCCGCCAGGCATTTCATGACGATCTCGTCCAGCTCACGCGGGACCCGCATGTTCTTGATCCGGGGCGGGGTGATCTTGCCCTCCTGGGCTTTCTCCAGGATCTTGAACGGGTCGGGATCGTAGATGGGCGGCCGGCCGATCAGCATCTCGTAGAGAATGCAGCCCATGGAATAGATGTCCGCCGCGAACCCGGCCTTGCCCAGGAACTGCTCGGGCGCCATATAGGGAGGCGATCCGATCCGGGTCGTGGCATAAGGGACGTTCTGGAGCCAGGCCGAGGTTCCGAAGTCGGTGATCTTGACCTGCCCTTCCTCGGAGACCATGATGTTCGAGGGCCTCAGGTCGCGGTGAATGATCTTGTTCTTGTGGGCATGCTCGACACCGGCCGCCACCTGGCGGATGGTGTCGATCGCGGCCGGTACATCCAGGGTCTTCTCCTTCTGCAGGATCTTCTCCAGGGTCCGCCCCCGGACGTATTCCATGACAAAGAAGAAGACCTTGTCCACCTTCTCGGCCGCCAGCAGGCGAACGATGTTCGGATGGTCCAGGGCCGCCTGCATGCGCGGCTCCTTGAGCAGCTTGTAGAGCTCCAGGGACTGCTTATGGGGGACCTTGATGGCCACTTTGATGTCGAGCCAGACGTCCTTGGCCAGATACACGGAGCCGAATCCTCCGCTGCCCAGAGACCGGATGATCTCGTACTTCCCTACTTTCTGGCCCTGCATGAACACGATCAAAAACTCCCGGCGTGGATCAGGATCGCGACGGCGCTTAAAGCCGCCGTCTCGGCTCGTAGGATGTTCGCCCCCAAGCTGACCGGTTCATAGCCCGCGGCGACGATCGAGCCCACTTCCCCTTCCGAGAAACCGCCCTCCGGCCCGATCAGCACCAGCCAAGCGTCGTCTGCGGACGCGGGGAGAACGGCGGCCGCGGCGATGACGTCCTTGAACGGCCGGCCGCCGTGCTCGGTCAGAACGACTTTGCGGCCGGCCCGGTCGCCGGCAAGGAACGAGGCCAGCGGGACCGGCGGCTCGAAGGCCGGCAAACGGCCGCTCTTGCACTGCTTGGCGGCGGCCAGGGCCACCTGCCGCCATCGATCGAGCTTTCGGCCCCCCCCGTCCTCCAGCCGGACGACCGATCGTTCGGCCAGGACGGTCAGGATGGCCGCGACACCCCATTCGACCGCGCCCGAAACGACTTCATCCATGGCCTTGTTCTTCAACAAGCTCTGAACCAGCGAGACGCGCGGGCCCGAGCTCCCGGGAGCGAGACGGAGGCCCAGCTTCAGCCGGGTCCGTTCGGGGCCGACCTCCTCCACCAGGGCCTTGACCTTGCCGCCCTCCTCGTCGAAGAGCCAAACTTCGTCGCCGGGCCGCAGCCTCGCCACCCGGCCGAGATGATGGTGCTCCGGTCCTTCCAGCAGGCATTCGGCCCCGGACAGTCGGGCTTTTTCCAGGAAAAACAGGTTGGCCGTCACCGCCCATCCTTGGCCGCGGCAGGCCGGGTCCGCCGGATCGTTTCGCGGTCGATGATCTCCAGGGGCTCGCCCCGCAGCGATGCGAACTGACGCAACAAAGCCTTCTCGTCCTTGCCGAGGTCGGCCGGCGTCTGAACATGGACGCGGACAAAGAGATCCCCGGTCCGGCGGCTGTCCAACTCCCGAATCCCCTGCCCTTTGATCCGAAAAATCGCTCCGGATTGGGTCCCGGCCGGAATCTTGAGCTTCTCGACGCCGCCGCCGAGCAGCGGGATCTCCAGCGTCAGCCCCAGGGCGGCCTGGGCGAACGACAGCGCCACCTCGCAGTTCAGGTGGCTCTCCTGCCGTTCGAAGAAATCATGCGGCTGGAGCCGGATGCCGACATAGAGGTCGCCGCGCGGCGTTCCCCGTTCGCCGGCCTCGCCTTCGCCCGTAAGCCGCAGGCGCGTCCCGCCGTCGATGCCGGCGGGAATGCGGACGCGGAGGTCTTTTTTACTCCGTTTGAGCCCGCTGCCCCGGCAGTCTTCGCAGGGCGAGGAGACGATCTCACCGGTGCCCCGGCAATGGAGGCAGGTCCGGGCTACAGAAAAGAAGCCTTGCTGATGACGGACCTGGCCTCTCCCGCCGCAAGTCGGACAGGCGGATTTGCGGGTGCCTGGCTTGCTCCCCGAGCCGTGGCAGGCTAAACAAGGCTCAGCCCGGTCCAGGGCGATCTCCTTTTCCGTTCCGGCGGCCGCTTCCTCGAGGCTGATCTCGATCTCCAGGGCCAGGTCCTGGCCCCGGGCTTGGATCCGCGATCGCCGTCCGCCTCCGAACAGGTCGCCGAGGCCGAAGTTGAAGCCGAAGAAATTGCCCAGGATATCCTCGAAATCCTCGAAGACCGTCGAGTTGAAGCCTTGAAAGCTTTCGCCCCGCAGCCCGTCGTGCCCGAACCGGTCGTAGGTCGAGCGCTTCTCGGCGTCGCCCAGGACGCTGTAGGCCTCGGCCGCCTCTTTGAACCGATCCTCGGCCGCCTTGTCGCCCGGGTTGCGGTCGGGATGGTGGCGGAGGGCCGCCTGGCGATAGGCTTTCTTGATCTCCTCGCCGCCGGCGCCCCGGGGAACGCCTAGGATCTCGTAGTAGTCACGTTTGGCCATGCTTGGTTTCCCGGGCCGCAGCCCGCTCCATGATCGCGTCGCGCTGCGGGCGGCTCAGCCCCGAGGATGGCTGGACGACCATCTTCTGCTCACGGCCGGACGCCGCGTCCCGGGCGGAGACCCGGACCATGCCGTTGGCGTCGATCTCGAAGGTGACGTCGATCTGCGGAATGCCCGCGCCGGCCGGGGCGATCCCGACCAGGTCGAACATCCCCAGCGAGGTGTTTTCGCCGGCCTTGGGGCTTTCGCCCTGCAGGACATGGATGCGGACCCGCCGCTGCCCATCCTCGACCGTGGTGAAAGGCTTGCTCTTGCGGACCGGCAAGGTGGCATTCTTCTCGATGATCCGCTCGAACCCGTCCTGATCGGTCTCGATGCCCAGCGACAGCGACGTCACATCCAGGAGCAGGACGATCTCGTTCATCTCGCCGGCCAGGATGCCGGCCTGGATGGCCGCCCCCACGGCCACGCCCTCGTCGGGGTTGAGCTGGTCGTTGGGGGCTCGGCCGAAGAATTCGGCCACCCGCCGGCGCAGCAGCGGCATGCGCGTCTGCCCCCCGACTAAGATGACTTCCTCGATGTTGCCCGCCCCCAAGCCGCACGCGGCCAGGGCCTTCTGGATGAGCGGAAACGCCTTGTCGACCAGGTCCCGGGTCAGCTCCTCGAGCAGCGGCCGGGTCATGGTCTTGCGCAGGTGGCGCGAGCCGGAGGGCAGGGAGGAAATGAACGGGAGGTTGATTTCGGACTCGTGGGTGAAGGACAGCTCCCGCTTGGCCTTCTCGGCCGCTTCCTTGATCCTTTGCAGGGCGTATTTGTCATGGGACAGGTCTTCCCGCGTCTCTCGCCGGAACTCGGCCAACAGCCAATCGACCAGCCGCTGATCGAAGTCCTCGCCGCCGAGGAAGGAATCGCCGGCCGTGGCCAGAACGTGGAAGACGCCGTCGCTGATCTCCAGGATGGTGATGTCGAACGTCCCGCCGCCCATATCGAAGACGGCCACCTTGCCGGCTCGCTTGCGATGGAGCCCGAAGGCCAGGCTGGCCGCGGTCGGCTCATTGATGACTCGCAGGACATCCAGCCCGGCGATGATGGCCGCGTCCTTGGTGGCCTGCCGTTGATTGTCGTCGAAATGGGCCGGCACGGTGATGACCGCTTCCCTGACGGTCTGCCCGAAATAGGCTTCGGCGCTCTTCTTCAGGTAACCCAAAACGAGAGCCGAGACCTCCTGCGGCGTGATAACCCGCCCGCCGGCTTCGATCAGAACGTCGCCGTTGGCCGCCTCGGCCAGCGTGTACGGCAGGCGCCGGCGGGCTTCCTGCACCCGCGGCGAACGGAACTTCTGGCCGATCAGCCTTTTAATCGCGTAGAGGGTTCGTTCGGGATTGGTCAGGGCTTGCCGCAGAGCCAGGTTGCCGACCAACGTCTCGCCCGAGGAAGTCAGGCAGACCATCGACGGCGTCGTCGGCGCGCCTTCCAGATTGGGGATGACTTTGGCCACGCCGTCGATCATCCCGGCCAGACAGGAGTAGGTCGTTCCGAGGTCGATGCCGATGAGGGGTTCCATATCAGTCCTTTTTGGGGATCAGCACCTTAACCAAGGCCGGCCGCAGCAAGCGGCCGTGCAGGCGGTAGCCGCGCTGCAGCTCCTCGGTCACGCGGGGCTCCTCGACCTCGGTCGAGGCCTCGGTGACGATGGCCTGCTGGATCGAAGGGTCGAAGGCGTCGTCCTTGGTTTCGATGGGCTCGACGCCGCGCTTGCGCAGGAGGTCCGTCATCTGCTTGTGGATGAGGCCGATCCCTTCCTGGAATCCGGCCGGGTCGGATCCCGGTTCGGCCTGCAGAGCCCGCTCGAAGTTGTCCAGGACCGAGAGCAGCTCCTTCATCAGATCGGCCAGGGCGAACTGGAAGTATTCCCCTTTCTCCCGCTCCAGGCGCTTGCGCTGGTTATCCGTCTCCGCCACGGTCCGCAGGTAGCGGTCTTTGAACTCGGCGAGCTCCCGGCGGACGTCAGCCAGGGCATTTTCGGGCGGGTCCGCCGAAACGGGCTCGTCCTTGTCCTTCCCCCGTCCCCCCCGTCTCCGAGGCAAGTGAGCCGGCTCCGCTTCCCCCGCGGTTTCCGCCGCCGCCGCTTCGGCCGGAAGCGATGAAATCCCCGACCCTTCATCGGGCGGGATTTCGTCCACTGGGGCAGCCATCACGTCCGCCGCAGGGCCCTGATCCGTCTTGAGCTCGTCGTTGTCGCTGGTCATGCGTAGTCTCACCTCAGGAGGGTTTCCGGGTTATGGTCCGGCTCAGCTTCGTAGCCACATGATCGACCAGAGGGATGATCTTCTGGTACGGCAGACGCTTGGGGCCGATGATGCCCAGCGAGCCCAGCACCTGATGGGCGTCCCCGTAATGGGATAGGATCAGGGAGCAGTCGGCGATCTCGGGCACATTGGCCTCGGCCCCGATCAGGACCTTGACCCGATCCAGGGCGATAAAATCGGAGAGCAGCTTGGCCAGGTTGGCTTTCTCCTCGAAGCTCTTCAGTAGGGTCTTGAGGACGGTCATGTCCGCTTCGTCGAACTTATCGATCAGCCGGGAGGCGCCTTGGACAAAAATCGGCGGCTCCTTTTCCTCCTGGGTCACGGACGACTTGAGGAGGGACATCAGCCGGCCGAAAGCCTGGTCGAACTGCGACTTGGCCCGGGGCAGATCCCGCAGCAGGTAGTCCCTGACCGAGGCCAGGCTCTTGCCGGCGAAATTCTGGTTGATGTACTGCGAAGCCCGGTCGAGCTCGGGTTGGGTGAAATCGGTCTCGACCGCGACGATCTCGGTCAGAACCATGTTGAAGGTCGTGACCAGGATGACCATGACCTTGGCCTCGCCGATCTGGACGAACCGGAGGTGCTGGAAGTTGATCCGCGAGACCCGCGGCGAGAGAACGAACCCGACGCTGTCCGAGCCGTCGGCCAGGAGCCGCGACGCCCCGTCCAGAAGGGCGTTAAGGTCCCCCCGGCGGGAAGCCAATCCCTCCATCGCGATTTCGGGCTCTTCCCCCCCCCGCGGCCCGTCGACAAGCAGGGTGTTGACGTAGAAGCGCAGGCCCAAGTCGGTCGGAACGCGCCCGGCCGAGGCGTGGGGCTGGGTCAGGTAGCCCATTTCCTCCAGCTTGACCATGATATTGCGGATCGTGGCCGGCGAGTCGTTCAGGGTCTTCCGGCCGTGAATGAGGCCGGAACTGACGGGACAGCCCGATTGCAGATAGATTTCGACGATCGTCCTCAGGACGGTGCGGTCTTTCTCTCGCAGGCCGGATTGGGTCATGGCTGGCGAGGATTATTATATCATGCCGGGATCAGGCGATGCGAAGGCCGGCGTATCCGACGACTTCCCGCTCCTCGCCCGTCCGCTCGCCGGAATGGGCGTACATGATCAGGTCGGCTTTCCGGGCGCCCAGCTCGAGGGCCGCGGCCAGCACGGCGGCCGCGGGCTGGAAGCCGCACATCGAGATGGATTCGGAGCGGACGATCTCCACCAGGCCCCGCGGATCCAACTCGAGAATCTTCTGGATGGCCAGGAAATCTTTTCGCCGGGCCTCCTCGGCGCCGACATAATGGCTCATATCGGTGGAGGCGATGAGGAGGACATCGCGCCCGCATTCGCGGATCGCGGCGGCGGCAACCCGGCCCAGCTCGAGCAGGTCCTCGACCCTGGCTTGGATGGAGACGGCGACCGGAACGATGGCCGGCGCGGGGCGAAGCGCCTGCAGAAAAGGCAGCTGAACCTCCAGCGAGTGCTCCATCTCGTGGGCCGAAGGATCGATCCGGACAAGGGGCAAGCGCCGGACCAGCGCCTGGGCCAGGTCGGCCGCGATGGGGACGTCGCCGAGAGGCGTCTCCCAGACGCCTTCCGTCATGACGGCGAAGATCGGCCGGATCGGCCGGTGGCTGGGGGCCATGATGATAAACGTATCCGGCAGATCGGCCGAAGAGAAGACCGCCCCGGCCACCGCCCCGGAATACTCGTAGCCGGCATGCGGCGAGATGAGGGCGATCGCCGGGCCTCGGGAGCGGCCGGGCACCAGAAGATGGGCCAGCTGGAGGCGCAAAGCCGCTGGATCCCGCGGGTAGAAAGCCCCAGCCACGGCCGGCCGCCTCCGGGGAACATCGCCCATCTCAGACCGCCGCTTCGTCGCGCCGCTCTTCGAAGATCAGCCCCCGGCCGGCGATCTCGGCCAGGATGGGTTCGTAGATTTTGGGCCAGATCGGAATCAGGACGCCGCGCCGGGCGATGCGGCCCTCCAGCAGGAGGCGCGCCCCCGCGGCCGCCGGCAGCCCGACCGTGCGGGCCATCGCCGAATCCCCGCCCGGGATGCCGTAGGCGATCAAGGTCGAAGCGATCCGGATCGGCCGGCCGCTTCCCATCCGGGCATCGATGACGTGCCGCAGCAGGATCATGTCCCGCTCGCCCGGCTCGTAGCGCAGCTTGCGCAGCATCAAGCGCTCCAGAACGTCGAGCGGCGATCCGTGTGCGATCTCGATCAGGTCGTCGTCGAACAAGCCCAGCCAGGCCATTCGGTCCAGGATGTCCGAAGCCGGATCCAGCCCCAAACGAGCGGCGACGGCGGCCCGGGGATCGCCCCCGGACGAGGCCTCAACCAAGGCCAGGGTCAGGGCTCGCGGGCTCCAACCCTCCAGGACCCGCCCTTCCTGGCCCAGATAGCCCAGCGAGGCGATGGCTTTCATCGTTCGGCACCAGCCGGGATAGCGGTATGTCCCGCGGAACATCGAATGCGCTTCGGGGATGCCGTAAAGCGCCAGGTAAGGAACCGAGTTGCGGTTCGGGTAGCCTTCGAGAAGCCCCATCCCAGGCACGGGCAGGACCGCGTAGTGGTCGAAGAGATCGCGTCCGGGAATGTGAATTTCCCGGCCGTCCTTGAGGTAGTGGGCGTCGTTGGTTCCGGCCAGAAGGACGCCGCGCGGCGACCAGGAGAACTTATAGCCGAACGGGTTGGTGTTCGCTTCGGGCGCCGGCAGGCCTCCGCAGTAAGAATTGAAGCCCAGCACGGTCCCGCCCGATGCCTGGACGCCATGGATGATGCGCATGGCCTCCATGTGGTCGATCCCGGGGTCCAGTCCGACCTCGTTGAGGAGGACGATGCCGGCCTGCCGGGCCTCGGCGTCCAGGGCCCGCATGGCGTCGCTGGCGTAGGATGTCGTGACCATGTTCTTGCGATGGCGCAGGCAGGCCCGGGCAACGCCGACATGGAAAGCATAGGGCACCAGGCTGATGACGATGTCGGCCGCCGCGACTTCCTTGTCCAGGGCCGCCTCGTCCCTCAGGTCGAGGCCGAAGGCGGAGGCCCGGGGGTCGTCTCCGGCCAAGACGGCCGCCTTATCGGGCTCCAGGTCGCCGATCCGGAGTCGTACGTTTTCGCGCTCTAAAAAATAGCGAACGAAGGGACCGGCCACAAAGCCGGCGCCGAGGACGAGGATGTCAGGCATGGGGCGCCTCCGAGGATTCCTTCGGCTCCAGGAAATCGCGCAGATACTCGAAGCCCGGCGTCAAGCGACCCCGGCACAGGATCATGGCCCGCTTCAACGGACCGGGCAGGTCGCAGACGCCGTCGTTTCTCCCGAAATCCGTCTTGGCCAGAATCGGGATAAAGGCTTTCAAAGCCTGGCTGAAGAAGACCGAGGACTCGAGCGGAATCTCGGCCGGGAGATTGTCGACGGCCATGACGGCCGGCCCCCGGCCTTCGAAACCCGAACGGGCCGTATCGGCGGCGGGGTCGTAAACGAAAACCGGATCGGCCGGGTCAGTGGAGTGAAGGGTGAATTCGATGCCGCCCTCGACGTCGCAGGAGATATCGCCCACGACCCGAAGACGGGGCTGGCCGGGCGCTCCATAAAGCTCACGGATGAAGGCCTTGCTGGCGAACCGGGGATACGCCGGCGCCCAGAAGATCCCGTTGACCAGGACCGTCAGGTGCGGCAAATAAGCCTCCAGCAAGGGCTCGTAGGCGTCCGGGTTCTCATAATAGTCCTTCAGCTCGAAGAGCCGCCGCGGGCTTCGCGGCCGAACCAGATGCTCTTCCCGGAATACTGTCTTATAGACGCGGTGGGCCGAATAGTTCTTCTGGCGGAGGAAGGAGCCGAAGCGCTCCGGCGGGATTTCCTCCATCGGCAGAAGGTCGAAGATCTCCTGCGCCCCCTGCGACACGTGGCCGTAGCCGTTGAAGCCGCAGATGAACGGAACCAGCGCCTCGGGCAGACCGTCCGTCCGAATGGCGTGGGCGACCTCGGCGATCTCCTCTTTGGCCTCGACCAGGCTGGTGTAATGGTATGTCTGGAGCAGGCCGCCGAACGGGCTCGCGGTGCCCTCGGCGTCGAGCTTCCGGCCCAGGGCCCAAAGGGTGTCGATCATCCCCGCGTGGCCGGCCTGGCGGCCGAAAAAGAGGAGGCGGCGGTTCTGCTCGTCCGTGATCTTCTCGTAATCGATCAGAGTGCATCCGAGCTCCATCAGCCTTCGCAGCATCGGCATATTGTGGGCCTGCCCCTTGATGGTGTGGGAAAAAAATAGATATGTTTTGCCCGCCTCGAGCAGCGGGAGCGGGATCTCTTTGACGGCCAGGATGACCGCGCAAGGCTCCAAGCTTTCTTCGACGGGCACGCCTTCCATCCGGTAGTCCTCATCCCGAAAGATGCGAATGGTGGAGGGCTGGACGATGAAGCCGAGCCCGTTCTCCTGGCGGAGGTCCCGCAGGTGGCTGGGGATGAGCGGGACGCGCCGCTCCCAGCGGTTCTTGTCCTCGCGCCGGATGCCGATGGTGTTTGGCATGACTGAATCCTAGCCCCGAAGGGAATGGACGGTTGATCGGTAGACTGAATTATGACATATCGGATCAATCCTCGGCAATAGCGGCCTTCCCTTTTGCCGCCTGGATTCCTATAATGAGTCCATCATGTTCTCCTTCCACAATACTCTCGGCGGCCGCAGCGAGCCGTTCGAGCCGCTTGTCCCGGGCCGGGTCGGCCTCTATACCTGCGGACCGACGGTCTACGGCGCCCCCCATATCGGGAACTACCGGTCCTATGTCTTCGAGGATCTCCTCAAGCGGGCCTTGAAATTCGCCGGGTACGGCGTGCTCCACGTCATGAACATCACCGATGTGGACGACAAGACGATCCGCAACGCCCGGGAGCGTGGTCTGGCCCTGAACGATTACACGGCGCCTTTCATCGCCCAGTTCATGGCCGGCCTGCGGTCGCTGCGCATCGAGCCGGCCGACCGCTACCCCCGGGCCACCGAGCATATCCCGGAGATGGCCGTCATGATTCAAGGACTCTTGGACAAAGGCGTCGCCTATCGCAAGGACGGCTCGATCTACTTCGCCATCGCCCGCTTCCCCGGCTACGGCAAGCTCTCGGGCATCCGACCCGAGGACCTGCGCCAGACGGATCGCGTCGGCGCCCGCCTGGAGGCCGACGAATACGAGAAGGAGAGCGTCCGGGATTTCGCCCTCTGGAAAGCGCCCAAGGAAGGCGAGCCGGCCTGGGAAAGCGCGATCGGGCCCGGCCGGCCCGGGTGGCATATCGAATGCTCGGCCATGAGCGCCAAATACCTCGGGCCGAGCTTCGACATCCATTGCGGCGGGGTCGATAACATCTTCCCCCACCACGAGAACGAGATCGCCCAGTCCGAGGCCTATACCGGGCGGCCGTTCGTCCGATACTGGCTGCACTGCCATCATCTTGTCGTGGACGGGGAAAAGATGTCCAAATCGAAGGACAATTTCTACACCCTGGCGGACTTGGAAGCCCGGGGCGTCGATCTCTCCGTGCTGCGGTTTTTTCTCCTTTCGACCCATTACCGCCGCGTCCTCAATTTTACTTTCGAAGCCCTGGACCAGGCGGCCGCCGCCCTCAAACGGATCACCGCTTTCCTGTTCGAGCTCAAGTCGCGGGCCTTCGCCCCGGGGACTACGGATGAGGCCGCGCGGCTGATCGACGAGGCCGAGCGCGGCTTCCTGGCCGGATTGCAGGACGACCTCAACATCGCGATCGCATTAACGGCTCTCTACGAATTCATCCGCAAGGCCAACACCTTGATCAAGGACGATCGGCTGCGGACCGGCGACGCGGCGGCCATGTCCGATCTCCTCGGCCGCCTCGATACGGTCCTGGCCGTGCTCCCGGACCGCGGCCCGGAGGCCTTGATCGAGGACGGGATCCGGGCCCGGATCGAGGAACGGGAAGCGGCCCGCAAGGCTCGCGATTTCAAGCGGGCCGACGCGATCCGCGGCGAGCTCCTGGCCGCGGGCGTTCTCTTGGAGGACACGAAGGACGGCGTCCGATGGAAGATCATCAAGACGGGCGGCGGCGCCTAGGCCGTTGGGGAGAAGACGAAGCCGCGCGGCATCTGGTCCGCAAGGGTTATGAGCTGATCGAGCGCGGGTATCGCGGGCTGCGCGGCGAGATCGACATCATCGCCAGGGACGGCGAGATGCTGGTTTTCGTCGAGGTCAAGACTAGGACCGACGAGGATTTCGGCCCGCCCGAAGAAGCCGTCACGCCGGCTAAGCAAACCCAGGTCCGGCGGATCGCCCGGGCCTTTTTAGCGGAGAAGGGTCTCGGCTCGCCTTTTTGCCGCTTCGACGTGATCGCCGTCGAGATCGCCGAGGACGGGAAACCCGTCCTCCGTCACCTCATCGACGCCTTCTGATCCCGGTCAAGGGTCAGAAGCTGAAGCTCGCCCCTATCTTGACGCCGCGCCCCGGCTCCTCCATCGCTTCGGGATCGGCCCGGCCGAGGTATACGCGGTCGGTGAGATTGCCCGCGACCAGGAAAAGGCCGAACGGATGAAGATAGTAATTCGCCTTCAGGCTGAGGACCGAGTAGGAGGGGATGGCGATCTCGGCCGGCCCGGGATCGCTTTTGCGCCGCTGGAGAAGAGCCGTGGCCTCGACCGAGAAGCGACCGAGGAAGACCCGGCCGCCCAGGGTCAGGCGGGCGGGAGGCACGTCGTTCACGGACGCTCCGATCGCGACGCTCCGGCCCTCGAGAAGGGCCAAGGAGCCGAAGACCATCCAATCGGCCGACGGGTGGAACTCCGCCTCGAGCTCGAGCCCCCGGATGCGGGCCTTGTCGAGGTTCCCGTATGTATAAATTTGGGGCGCAACCAGGTAGCGGTCGATCAGCCCGGCGATCGTGTACTGAAAGACATAGGCCCCGGCATAGATGCGGCCGCCGATCCACTTGAGGCCCGCGTCCCAATTCGAGCTTCGCTCCGGCGTCAGATCCGGTTGGGCGATGATCATCCCCCGCCCCGTGATCCCGGTGTAGAACAGCTCGCTCAGCCCGGGCGTCCGATACGCCGTGGAGAGGTCGACAAAGGCGACCAGCCGCCGCGACAGATGATAGGAAAGGGCGAGGAAGCCGGTCCAGGGCGAACGTCGGCTTTCCAGGCTCGTCTCGCCTCCTCCGGGGTGGGCGGCTTGAACGATTGAATCCCAACGAACCCCGCCGACAAGGTCGAACCCCAAAATCCCGGAATAGTCGGCACTGAGATAGAGGCCGACGTCGCTCCTCCGGCCGCGGTCGTAGGCCTTCTCGTCATACGTCTTGGTCAGTGCTCCGGACCCATCGAACGATTCCTCGTGCAAGATCGCTTGAACGCCGCCGCGGCCGAAATAATCCAGGCCCGCGGTCAGCCGGAACGATTCGCTCAAGCGCCGGGCGAAGGACAGCTGGGCCCCGAAATCCGTTGTCTCCGTCCGGCTGAAGGAATCCTTGTCGACATATCCGGCAGCGGCGATCGTTCGGGTCCGGGTTTCGAGGAAGTTGGGATTGGCGTAGGCATTGAAAGCCAGCTCGCCTCCGGCGAAAGCCTTTTCCCGCCAGGCCAGATGGATCAGGTTCTCATTCTCACGCGGGTACCAGGTCGGCTTGGCGGCGCTTGTCCGATTGGGTTTGCCGATGTCCGTGCCGCGGGACCCCAGCAGGCTCAGGCTGACACGGCGGGCTTCCGTCTCATAGACGACCTTGCCGAAGAGCCCGTTTTGCGCGTACTGGGACTGCAGGACGCTGCCCAAGGGCGAGCGATAGTTGCCCGCGTCGAGCCCTTGGCAGGAAAGATGGAAGCCCCAAGGCCCCCGGCGCCCGGCCAGACTCAGACCGTAGGACTTTTCTCCGTTGTTCGAGCCGTAGCCGGCGTGCACGCGGCCCGAAAAGCCCGCCTCGACCGGAGGATCCGCGGTGAACAGCTGGACGACGCCGCCGATGGCGTCGGATCCGTAGAAGATCGAAGACGGGCTGCGGAGGATCTCGATGCGGCCCAGGTCTTCGGGACTGACAAAGGAGGCGTTGGGCCCGGTCCTCCGGTCGCTGACGATTCGGCAGCCGTCGACAAGCAGGAGAATCCGGTTGCGGGCGAGCCCCCGGATCGAAGGCACGAGCGAGAAACCGCCCGAGCCGAGAGGCGCCAGGCCCGGGATATCGGACAGGGCCTCGGTGATGTTCGGCGCCATCCGCTCGGCCAGGGCCTCGGAGGAGACGACGGTCTGGGCGGCCGGGATCTTGGAGATCGATTCGGGGTACCGGAGCGCGGTCACCGCAATCTCCTCGCTCTGGCGGATGAGCGGCGTCAGGCGGACGATGACCGCCGCGGATCGATCGCCGGGACCGAACAGGATCGTCTCCTCGTAGAAGGAAGGGTGTTTGACGATGAGCCGGTAGCGCGCGGCGCCTGGAACTTCGAGGGAGAACGCGCCGTCGGCGTCGGTCTCGGCCCGGACGGATTCGCCGGCGACAGAAACGATCGCTCCGGAGACGGGCTTGCCGTCGAGAGTCACAACTCGGCCCTTGACGACGCCCTCGGCCGCCGCCGAGCCCAGAACGAGACTGCCGACGAGGAGGAGGATGGACGCGGTTTTTCTCATGAGAGGCCGATGCTATCGATTGGGCGGAAGGCTGTCAATCGCTTGTTCAACCGGGCCACAGCTCCACCCACGACGGATCGGGGCATCGTCGGAGGAGCGTTTGGATCGCGGCCTTCAGGACCGGATGGCGAAGCCCCGGAGCGATCTCGGCCAAGGGAACAAGGACGAAGCGTCGCTCGGCCAGGCGGATATGGGGAATGGTCAGGCCGGCCGTGCGGAGGACGGTCTCCCCCATGAGCAGGATGTCGATGTCGATCGGCCGGGGACGGTCTTTCCCGGTTGACCGACGCCCCAGAGCGGCTTCGATCGACTTGGCCAGGATCAGAAGCTGCCATGGCGTCAGGTCGGATTCCGCCTCGACCGCCCCGTTCAGAAACCGGGGCTGATCCTTGCGCCCGACCGGCTCTGTCTCGTAGATCGAGGATTCCCGCAGGAGGCGAACTCCTCTGCAAGTCAAGGCTTCGCGGGCGGCGGCCCAACAGGCGGCCCGATCGCCCAGGTTTCCGCCCCAACCGAGATGGATCTTCATGGGTCGATTCCCGCTCCCGGCGTCAGAGCACCAGCGCGGCGTCGACAAGCTCCAGAATCTGGACGACTTTCATATCCAGGCCATAGTGCTTGATGACGTCGGTCAAGCCGTCGATGCAGTTATGGCACATCGTGCAGACGAGCTTGGCGCCGGTGGCCTCGAGCTGCCGGGCCTTGACGGCGGCCGCTTCCAAGCGGACCGGGCGGTATTCGGCCATCGAGAGGAGACCGCCTCCCCCGGTACAGCAATAGTTCTCCGTCCGGTTGGGGGTCATTTCCCGGAAGTCCGCGCAGACGCGCGCCAAAACCCGGCGCGGCTCTTCGGTGATCCCCCCGGATCGGGCGATGTTGCAGGAGTCATGAAACGTCACGGGCAGCGGGTTGCGGCCGGGATCGACCCGCAGCCGCCCCTCTTCCAGCCAGCGGAAAAGCGTGACGACCACCGATTCGCTTGGGACATCCTGGTCGCGACCGGCCCAGCCGTAGCCTTCCCACCGCGTCGAGCGGAAGCCGTGGCCGCATTCCGAGATGACGATCCGTTTGGCCTTCAGCCGGGTCGCCGCGTCGTAGGCGTTGGCGGCCACGAACGCCCCCAGCGCGTCGTCCCCGGAAAACAAGCCGAAGTTCGTGTTGTCCCAACCCCAACGGGGCATCGTCCAGGACTCTCCGGCCAAGTGGAAGATCTTCGCTGCCTGTCCGATCGATCGCGGATCGAACTTGATCTCGCGGGGATTGATGACATAGAGGAAGTCGCAGCCCTCTTTGTCCACCGGGATGTCGACCGTGTCGGTTCCCAGCTCGGCCCGGACTTCGTCGCGCATCCAGGCCAAGGTTTCCAAATAGTCCTCCTCGGAAACGCCCATCTGGTTGCCGGTGTCCCATTGATCCCGGCTGACGTTGAAGATCCCCTCGGGCACGATGCCCAGCTCGGTCAGGAGGCCGCGGGCGAAGCGGATCAAGCCGGCGGTGTCGACCCCCATGGGGCAGTTGAGCGTGCAGCGCCGGCAGCCGCTGCACAGGCCGAAGACCACGTTCTTGAGCTCGTTGAGATCCTCGTCGTCGACCGGCCGGCGGGCTCCGACCCACCACGGCGCGATCCGCCCCGTCCAATCGATATGCCGCTTGAAGATTTTACGGATCCGATCCGCCTTGGCCACGGGAGCCATCTGCGGATCGTCGGGAAAGGCCAGCGAGTAGTGGCAGGCATCGGCGCAAAGTCCGCAGTGGACGCAGCCCGTGAACGAGACGGCCAGCTGCCTGTTCATCCGCCGGGACAGCAGAGCCAGGAACCGCTCCACATTCCTCCCGTCCGGCCGGTACGTGGCCAGGCGGCCGTCCTCGACGCAGCGCGCTTTCTCCGTTATGGCCTTCTCCTGCGTTCGGACATCGAGAGGCAGATCGATGACCTGACGCGATCGGGGCGCCGTTGTCCGGCTCATGACGGCCTCCCGGCGGCGGTTCCGTCCGCGGAAGATGCGGATCCGCGCCGTCCGCGGGCCGGCGGCCAGACGCCGCGGCGGCCCAAGGTCAAGCCCAGGAAATAGCGGGTGAACGGATAATAGAGGTAGTGGCAGATCTTCGAGAACGGGACGTAGACGAGAAAGAACGCCGTCAGGCCGAAGAACGCGATCAGAGCCGCCTCCCCTTTCTCCGGATGATTGGGAATCGCCAGCGTCCCGGCTAGAAAGAAGGCGATCATCAGGGCCAGCGAAGCATAGTCGTCGGGCCGGCTGATGGAGCGGAGGGTGCGGTTGGACAAGCGCCGGACGAGGCGCAGAACGCCGGAGGCAAAGGCCGCGCCGATGACGATCTGGAAGCCCCGAACGATGAACCGCTTTTCGAACAGGCCGGGGGCGTAGGGGATGATGAAAGTGGCGGCGATCGCGGCGACGACACCCAGATGAAAGAAGACGAACTGGATATAGAAGAAGGGGCGCCGCCGGATCGACTCCATGGCCCAGGGCATCGCCACGCTGCCTAGGGAGTAGCCCGCGCCCCTGAACCCGCTGCCCTCGGCCAGCCCGCGATCGCGAGCCGAACGGAAACGGAAGATCCATGCCAGCCGTAAAATATAGACGAGGGCCAGGAACGCGAGGCAGATCAGTTGGACCTCGTTCTCGAGCGTTTTCAGGAAAGGGCTCATGCCGGATCGTCTCCCAGCCCGAATCGGACGGACTATTATACAGGCCCCGATGATCGAATCCAATCGGGCGAGTCCTCCGGTCTAGTTGTAAGCTTCCATGACCTCCGGGCTTTCGGCCAGGAGATCCCCCGCCAGATCGGCCATGCCGGACTCCTGCCAAAACGGAAGCCGGTCATGGACCTGCTTGTATTTCAGAGGAATGGGATGGGTCCCGATGACGACCGGAAGGCCGTAGCGAGCCTCGATGAACTCCTTGAACCGCCGCAAGTGGGGGCAGGGCGGATAGCCGACGATGAGGCCGGTCGCCAGGTGGATGGCCTGGGCGCCGTTCTTTTTCATCTCCTCGGGCACCGATTCGATGTTTCCGCCGGGACAGCCTCCGCAATTGGAAAAGCCGACGATCTCGACGGTCTCCTCTTTTGGGTAGCGGGCGAACGCGCCGGCCCGCTCCCGCAGGGCCCGAAAGCATTTGCCGCCGCCGCAGCTTTGGTAGCGGGCGCAGATGACGATGCCGATCCTGGTCATGGCCGAGTCTCCTTTGTTCCTGTCCCGGCCCCCATCGGAGCCGGCGCCCCGCGCCGCGGGGGAAGTCGATTTCATCGCTTCGGAGGGCCGCTGTCAAGCGAGTTGTGCGTCTCGAAAATCTATTGGCCAAGTCCCAAGCGAGCTGGACGCACGACCGCCGGGGAGTATGAGGGAGGCGGCGAGGCCCCCTCAGGGGGTCAGCGGAGCGCCGAAGGGGGGCTTGTCTCCCCCCTGGAAGTGTCCCGTCTCCGGGGAGACTGTGGGATTGGAATTTCTGAGACGGGACACTAGGCCCGATTGATTTTCGGCCGGCCTTCCACTAGTATAAGCCCGCTCGATGAGCCCGGCGTATTCGCAGGGCTCATACGGAGCGGCGCTTTTGGCCCCGCTTTGAAAATCGGGGTTTTAGCGCCGCGAAGGTATGGAAAACTCCGCCGCCCGCCGGGCGCATTCCGCAGACTATTCGGAGGCCCTGATGATCGACACCGACAAAATCATATTCCTGGACAACGGAGCCACCTCCTATCCCAAGCCGGAGGAGGTCTATGTCTTCATGGATCGCTTCTACCGGAAATTCGGCGTCAATCCCGGCCGCTCGGGCTACGACCTGTGCCTGGAAGCCGGAGAGATGCTGGAAGGCACCCGGAAGCAGATGGCCTCTTTTTTCCACGGGGCCGACCCCAACCGGCTCTGTTTCACCTACAACTCGACCGACGCCCTCAACCTGCTCATCTTCGGCTTGCTCGGGCCGGGCGATCATGCGATCACCACGACCCTCGAGCACAATTCGGTCCTGCGACCGCTCTTCCACTTGAGCCGTGATCACGGCGTCGCCGTCGATCATGTGGCCTTCAACGCCGCCGGGTTCGTCGAGCCGGAGGCCATCGCCGCCCGCTTCCGGCCCGAAACCCGGCTGGTGGTCGTCAACCACGCCTCCAACGTCATCGGCACGGTCCAGCCCATCCGGGAAATCGGCCGACTCTGCCGCGAGCGGGGCATCCTCTTCCTCATCGACGCCAGCCAATCGGCGGGCAAGGTCCCGATCGACATGGAAGCGGACTTTCTGGACGCCGTGGCCTTCACCGGCCACAAATCCCTCCTCGGCCCGACCGGGATCGGCGGCCTCTATGTCCGCGAGGGCGTCGAGGTCCGGCAGACCCGGGCCGGGGGAACCGGCGTGCGCTCGGCCCAGCGGTCCCATCTCGAGGAATATCCGTACCGGCTGGAATTCGGTACTCCGAATATCATGGGCATCGCCGGCCTCCATGCGGGCCTGGAGTGGATCCAAAGCCAAGGGATGGAGACCATCCACCATCGGGAAATGGCGCTCCTGGCGCGGTTGGTTGAGGGGTTGCGGCGGATCGACCGGGTCAAGATCTACTGCCTGGACGGCCTGGCCGATCACATCGCCGTCATGAGCTTTAACCTCGATAACCTGGAGGCCGCCCACGTCGGCACCATGCTCGACGTCGATTACAACATCGCCTGCCGGACCGGGCTCCATTGCGCACCGATGGTGCATGAACAGCTCGGAACGGATAAGATCCACGGCGCCGTCCGCTTCGGTATCGGCCCTTTCAATACCGAGGCCCACATCGACGCGGCCATCGCAGCCGTCCGGGAGATCGCGGCGACACCCGTCCGGCGCTAGGCGCTTCGCCGATCACTTAAACGCAGCCGTCGGGCTTGGGCAGGCCGGCCAGCTTGCAGGCCCCTTTGGCCGGGCCCGAGGGGAACAGCTCGTAAATCCGTTTCAAGGTGAAGCCCGACGCCTGGCAGACTTTGCGGACCATCGGAGCCATGTTCCTCTCAACATAGAAGCCCCGGATAAAATCGATGACTTTCCAGTGATCCGGAGTCAACGTCTCCAGCCCCTCCTCATGCCGAGCCAAAGCTTCGGCGACGGCGGCATTCCAACAGGCGGGAACCGCGAGAAATCCTTCTTCGTTGAGCTCGACGGCTTGGCCTTCGATCGTCAGCGTCGGCATGGCGTGGCTCCAGTTTGAGATTCGGAAGGAGCATTTTACCACAGCCCCCTCGGAAAATCCGCCGCCTCTAGCGAGCCCGGATATAACGGAAAAACTTGAGCCCCTCGATCGCCTCCGTATCCCTGATATAAGCGGGCTCGCCGAGCAAGGCCAGCCGTTCCGCCTCCGCCTCCGCCTCGGCCAGATAGAGGCACCGCAGCTCCGACAGCGGTTTGTCCCCGGCATCCGTCCGGGAAGGATGCCAATCGACCGACAGGATCGGCCGCTCTTGCGCTTCGTCCTCTTGCATCCACTCGCCTGTAGACCGGTCGAAAAGGTAGAGCCGCAGAAACTCCGCCCCCCGCCGGGCGATGAAAGCCAAGGCTGCCAGCAGAAAATCCACGTCCTCTTCGGTAAAGGTGTAATGGAGGTTGATCCGCACCCAACCCGGCTTGACACCCTGATAGCCGCATTGGATCGCCTGCCGGTACTGCAGGGATCGTTCGTGGTTGATGTCCAGCAGGAGATGCCCGTAGGGCCCGGCGCAGCTGCAGCCGGCCCGCGATTGGATGCCGAACAGATCGTTCAGCAGTCGGGCCACGAATTTGGGGTGGAGGATACGGTCGCCGTGCCGGATGTTGAACGAAAGGATCGGCGTCGATTCCGGATCATCGGGACGGCCGATCACCTCGACCGCCGGCAGGCGGCCGAGTCCATCCAGGAAGCGGGCCCTCAGGCCCGTCTCGATTCGGCCGATCACGTCGGCTCCGATCTTGTCCTTCAGGTCCATGGCCAGCGCGGCCCGGATGGTCTGCAAAATGGGGGGCGTCCCGGCCGATTCCCGAGTCTCAATGTCGTCGGAGAAATCGTGCGTAGTCGGCCCAACGAAGACGACCGTCCCGCCCCCCGCCGTCGTCGGCGCGAGATCTTTGCGGTACAGATGATCGTTGATGACCAGGATCCCGGCGCTGCCCGGCCCGCCCAGGAACTTATGCGGCGAAAAAAAGATCGCGTCGAAATAGGCTTCCCCATCCTTATTCATGTCGATCTCGACATAGGGGGCGATCGCGGCAAAATCGAAAAAGACCGGGCAGCCGTGCCGGTGGCAGAGGCGGGCGACATCGTAGACCGGCGTCCGCAGCCCGGTGATGTTCGATCCGGCCGAGAAGGACCCGAAGCGCATCCGTTCGGCGAAGCGCGGATCGGTCAGCTTGTGCTCCAGATCGGCCAGATCCATCCGGCCGCGGCCGTTCAGCCCGACAACGATAACCTCGACGAACGCTTCCCGCCACATCAATTCGTTGGTGTGGTGCTCGTAGGGGCCGATGAAAACGACGGGCTTGCCCCGGTCCAAGCCGGCCGCCAGGGGGCCGACGGCGGCGATCCGCTCGCGAAAGACGGGCGCCACGTAGAGGCCCAGGATCTCCAAGAGCTTTTTCAAGGCCGCGGTCGAGCCCGATCCGGCGGGAAGGACAACACCCCGAGGCCCGGCGTTGACCAGGCGGTGGATGAGATCGAGAGCGGCGTGGTAGAGGCGGGTCGAACGGCGGCCCGAATAATCGTCCTCGGTATGGGTGTTGGCGTAGGATTCCAGGATCTCCCGGATCTGGTCTTCGATGGGCGCCAAGCCCCGACCGGACGCCGTGTAATCGGCGTAGAACATCCGGCGCCGCCCATACGGGGTCGAGAACTCCAGGTCTTGTCCGATGATCCGAGCCCGGGCGTCTTCCAATCTAGCCAATCCGCGGGTCGTCGACATGGGCATGCCTCCTGGGGGCTCATTATACCCGATCCGGCGGCAGGCGGGAGGACGGCGCAGCCGGATTCTGCTAGAATACGGGACATGGCCCGCAAGGAATCCGCCTCCGGCTCCCGGCGCCAGCGGGTTTCCTGGCGCTTGAAGCTTTCCCTGGCCCTCGTCGTCGCATCCGCGGCTACGTATGGCCTGCACTACCTGCTGTTCCGCGATCTTCACCACATCGCCATCTACCTGGTGGGCGACATCGCCTTCCTCTTCCTCAACATCCTGGTCGTGACCCTGGTCATCGATGGCATTCTGGCCCGGCGGGAGAAGACGGCCCTGCTGCGGAAGATGAACATGGTCATCGGGACTTTCTTCAGCGACGTCGGCTTCGAGCTGCTGGGCCGGTTTCCCAGCCTCGTGCGGAACGCGGCCGATCTGGCGCCCCGGCTGGCTTTCGAGCCCCGCTGGCAGAAGAAGGACTTCCAGGCGGCCATATGTGAAGCCCGCGAATTCGCCTATGACGTCGCGGTATCGCCCGACTCGCTGATCTGCCTGCGGGATTTCCTGCGTCGGCACCGCGAGTTTCTGCTGCGGCTGCTCGAAAACCCGAACCTCTTGGAGCACGAGCGGTTCACCGACCTTCTCTGGGCGGTCTTTCATGTCGTCGACGAACTGGAAATGCGCGGAGACGCTTTGGATCGCCTGCCCCCCTCCGATATGGCTCACCTGGCCAACGACGTGAAGAGGGCCTTCTCGCAGTTGGCCGGCGAGTGGGTGGCCTATGCCCAACACCTCAAGGCGAGCTATCCTTTCCTCTTCTCGCTGATCGTCCGGGTCAACCCCTTTTCGGCCTCGCCCTCGCCCATCGTTCAGGACTGAGCCGGCGCGGCCGGTTCGGCCGGGAGGCGGACGGTAAAGGTCGTCCCCTTCCCCTCCTCGCTGCGGAGCGTAATCGTCCCGCCGTGGAGCTGGACGACGTGCTTGACGATCGCCAGCCCCAGCCCCGTCCCGCCCAGCTTGCGCGAGCGCGACTTGTCCACGACGTAGAACCGCTCGAAGACGCGGGCCTGGTTCTCGGGCGGTATGCCCGGTCCCGTATCCGACACTTCAATCAAGGTATCGCCCCCCTCGCGGCGGAAGGACAGAACCACGCGGCCCCGGTCGGTGTACTTGACGGCATTGTCGATGAGGTTGTGGAGCATGCGCTCCAGCAGGTCCGAGTCCGCGGTGAACGGGGGCAAGCCGGGCGCCGATTCGACCCGCAGCTCGAGGCCCTTGGCCGCCGCCCGAGCCTGGTAGATCGGGACCACTCGGGCCGCGAGCTCCGGTCCGGTCAGAGGCTTGAGGTCGAGCCGAAAGCTGGGAGCCTCAAGCTCGCCCAGCTTAAGGAGGTCATCGACGATGCCGCCCAGCCGGCCGGCGTTGCGCTTGAGGATCTCCAGCGCGGCCGCGTCCCGGGCCGGGCTCGGGTCGATCTCCAACAGCTCGGCCGCCCCCAAAACGGCGGCAATCGGCGTCCGCAGCTCGTGCGAGGCGTTGATGACGAAGTCCTTCTTGATGTCCTCCACCCGGCGCAGCTCGGTCAGGTCCTGCAGCAGCAGCACGACGCCGTCCTGATGCGGGAGATAGCTGAGTGTGCAGAGGTAGCTGCGCTCATCCAGCCGGAGCTCGCGGCGCAGGACGCCGCGCTCGGCCCGAACCAGGGCCACCAGCTCCCGCAGAGCCGGCCGACGCAGAATCTCCCAAAAGAACTTGCCTTCGGCGCCGGCTTCCCGAGTCATGGTCCGGAAGGCGTCGTTGGCCAGGATGATCCGGCCGTCCTTGTCCAGGACCGCGAGTCCTTCCTGGATGGCGCCGATCGTCCGAACCAGGTTGTCCTGCTGGCGGGTGGCGTCGGCGAACAGGGCCGTCAAGCGTTCGGTCATCAGGTTGAAATCGGCGGCCAGCGCACCCAGCTCGTCGCGCTGGCGAACCTTGACCCGGACGGAAAAGTCGCCTCCGGCCACCCGGTCGGCGGCCAGGCGGAGACGGGCCACGGGCTTGGCGAAGTGCAGGGACAACAGGACGGCTCCGACGAGCGTCAGGGCGATGACGGCCAAGGCCGCTCGGAATGTCGCAACGCGGTTGTGGCTGATGAACTCGTCGATGCCCCGCATATACTGGCTCAGCCGCAGGACGGCCCGGACGGAGCCTCCCTTGACCAACGGCATGCCGATATAGAGCATTCGGGCTTCCACGGTATAGCTGAAGCGCAGCGACTCGGCCACCCGGCCCTGCAGCGCCTCCGCGACTTCCTGGCGATACCGATGGTCTTCCATCACGGCCGGATCTTTTTCGGAATCGGCCAGGACGCGACCAGACGGATCGATGACCGTGAGCCGGGCCCCGATCGTCGGGCCCAGGGCCTTGAACCAGACGTCGAGACCGTGTTCGTCTCCGGCGTCGAGGCGGGCTTCGACTTCGGCTTGCAGCGTCCGGCCCAGGGACTCCAGGTGCTTGGACGTGCTGATCTCGACGCTCCGGCGCATGGAGGCAAACGAAGTCAGGACGATCGGCAGCGTGCCCAGCAAAATGACGACGACGAAGCCGGCCAGAATCTTGAGAAAGATGGTCTGTTTCATGGTTCGACTTTGTACCCGACACCGCGGATGTTTTTGACCACAAAAGCCGCCGGCCCCAGCTTGTCCCGCAGGTTTTTGATATGGACGTCGACCGTCCGGTCAAGGACGATCTTCTCGTGGCCCCAGAGCTCGTCCAGGATCTGTTCCCGGGTCAGAACGCGGCCTTTCTTGGAGGCCAGCAGGTGCAGAATGCGGAATTCCGTCGAGGTCAGATCCACGAGAGCCCCTTTCCAGCGGGCCTCGAAGCGCTCGGAGTCGAGGACAAGATCCTTGCCGACCGCAAGCGGCCGGCCCTCTTCGGGCGCCCCGCTGCGCCGCAGGACGGCCTTGATCCGAGCCGCCAGCTCCTTATGGGAGAAAGGCTTGACGACATAATCATCCGCGCCCAGTTCCAGCCCGATGACGCGGTCCGTCTCCTCGGCCCGAGCGGTGGCCATGATGATCGGGATGGACCGCCAGTCATCGGATTGTTTCAGCGTCCGGCAGACGTCCAAGCCGCTCATGTCCGGAAGCATCAGATCGAGAACGATGAGATCAGGCCTTTTCTTGGCCAAGGAGCGGAAGAATCGTTCGGCCTCGCCGAACGTTTCGACCCGGAAGCCTTCCCGGCGAAGATGCTCCGCCGTCAGAGCCGCCAAATCGGCTTCGTCCTCGATGATGGCCACGAGTTCGTTCATATTCGACCTCCCCGGCGTTTTCGTTTATAGCCCAAAAGGCGGGGGAAGTAAATCGACGCGGGCCCGGCGAACAGGTCGGGGATCATCCAAACCGCCCCGTAATGTAATCCTCGGTCATTTTCCGGGCCGGCGCGGTGAAGATCGTCTTGGTATCCCCGAACTCGATCAGCTCGCCCATCATCAGGAACGCGGTGAAGTCCGAGACTCGGGCGGCTTGCTGCATGTTATGAGTGACGATGACTACGGTATAGTCCGTTTTGAGCCGCTGGATGAGGTCCTCGATCTTGGCCGTGGCGATCGGATCGATGGCCGAGCAGGGTTCGTCGAAGAGAATGACCTCGGGCCGGACGGCCAGGGCCCGGGCGATGCACAGGCGCTGCTGCTGCCCGCCCGAAAGGGAGAAAGCGTTTTCGCGCAGGCGGTCCTTGACCTCGTCCCAAAGGGCGGCTTCGCGCAAGCTCCGCTCGATCACCTCGTCCAGCTTCTCGCGGTTCCTGTGGCCGTTGATGCGAAGCCCGTAGGCGATGTTGTCATAAATCGATTTAGGGAAAGGATTGGGCTTTTGGAAGACCATGCCTACTCGCCGCCGCAGGTCCACGGGGTCCGTGCCGGGGGCATGGATCTCCTCGCCGTCTAAGAGGATCCGACCGGCAACCCGGGTCCCGGCCACGACGTCGTTCATCCGGTTGAGGGTCCGGATGAAGGTCGATTTGCCGCAGCCGGAGGGCCCGATGATGGCCGTCACGGAGTTCTCCGGGCAGGATAGGTTGATGCCCTTGAGGGCCTGCTTCGGCCCGTAATAGAAGTCGAGGGTCCGGGCTTCGAGCTTGGGTCGGGCGGACATGACGTTATCTCCTCCGGCGGCGCAGCCGGTAGCGCAGGACGACCGCGGCCATATTGAGGCCGAGAACCAGGACGACCAGGACCAGGGCGGTGCCATAGGCCAGCGGACGAACCTTGGCGATGTCGTGATGCTGGGTGGCCATGATGTAGAGATGGTACGGCAGAGCCATGAACTGGTCGGAAAGCGACTTGGGCAGGAAAGGCAGGGAGAAGGCCGCCCCGGTGAACATGATGGGCGCCGTCTCCCCGGCCGCCCGAGCCAGCCCCAGGACGGTGCCCGTCAGCATGCCCGGCAGGGCATACGGCAGGACATTCGTCCGGATGGCCTGCCATTTGGTCGCCCCTAGAGCCAAGGCTCCCTCCCGATAGGAGTTGGGGACCGTTTTGAGGGCTTCTTCCGAAGCCGTGATCGTCCAAGGCAGCGTCATTAGCCCCAAGGTCAGGCCGGACGAAAGGATAGACGTGCCGAACTTCAGGAGGTTGACGAAAAGAATGACCCCGAACAAGCCGTAGACGATCGAAGGCACGCCGGATAAGTTGCGGATGGAAAGCCGGATCAGCCAGGTGAAGCGGCTTTGGCGGGCGTATTCGTTCAGGTAGATGGCGGCGAACATCCCGACGGGGATGGCCAGCAGGGCCGTCACGATCGTCACCAACAAAGTCCCATAGATGGCCGGAAAGATCCCGCCTTCGGTCATGCCGCGGCGCGGCGCCTTGGTTAGGAACTCCCAACTGATCACACCGGCGCCCCGGCGGATGATGTCGGTGAGGAAGAGGGCCACGACCGCCAGGACGATCAGGACCGAGAGGCGAAGCGCCCAAAAACCGAGGAATTGGACGAGGGACTTGCGCCGGATCATGCTTCCCGCTCCTGGTACTTGCGCAGGACGACGTCGGCGATCATGTTGACCAGGAAGGTCATGAGAAAGAGGACCAGTCCGATGGCGAACAGCGCGTAATAGTGGGTGGTGAAATAAGGCACTTCGCCCAGCTCGATGGCGATGTTGGATGTCATTGTCCGCAGGCTATGGAACAGCCCGGTCGGGAAGGCCCGGGCGTTGCCCGTGGCCATCAGAACGGTCATCGTCTCTCCGACGGCCCGGCCCATGCCGAGCATGACGGCGGCTATGATTCCCGACAGGGCGGCCGGAAGCTTGACTCGGATCAGGGTCTGCCATTTCGAGCCGCCCAGGGCCAGGGAGGCTTCCCCATAGGCGATCGGGACGGCGGCCAGCGAGTCTTCCGAGATGCTGATGATCGTCGGCAGGGCCATGACGGCCAGGAGCAGGCTTCCGTTCAAGCCGATCAACCCGTGGCCCAGATGGAACAGCTTGGCCAAGCCCGGCCCGATCAGGACGATGCCCAGAAACCCAATCACGACCGAGGGGATCCCGGCCAGGATTTCGACGACGGGCTTGACGATCTCCCGGACGCGCCAATGCGCAACGTCTGAAAGGTAGGCCGCGACGCCGAGGCCGATCGGGACGGCGATGGCCATGGCGCCCAGGGTGACCAGGATGGAAGAAACGATCTGCCCCAGGATGCCATAACTTTCCTTGAGCGGGGACGTCGGATCCCAGGTCTTGGTGAAAAGAAAATCCTGCAGGTTGATTTCTTTGAAGGCCGGAAACGCGGAGACAAGGAGCAGGAAGAATATCCCGGCCAGGACGACAACGGCTAAAAGTCCGTTGAGGAGGAAGAAGCCTTTGATGGACTTCTCTTTCAGGTTCCGCAGCGCTCGCTTGGTCATATTTCACTCCCCCTTAGGGAGTCTTGTCGGCAGCCTCTTTAGGATTCGGCCCCGGAGGCGGGCCCGTCGGCCCGTCCCCGGAGGCACAGGACAAGGGCCTGGGGCCCTCGCCCTTGAGGCTGCGGACTCACTTCAGGTTCTTGGCGTTCATCTCCACGTACTTGGCGCCGATGGCGTAGAAACCCTCGCGGGCAACGATCTTCTGGCCTTCGTCCGTGAGGATCCAGTTGATGAATCCGGCCGCGACGGCCTTGGGCTTGCCGTTGGTGGCCATCCACAACGGGCGGGCGATGGGATACTGGGCGGAATCCACGGCGGCCTTGTCCAGGGGGGAGAAGGCTTGGGCCTTGGCGTCCTTGTTGATGTTCAGGATCTTGAGTCCCTTCATCGGCTTGCCCGTGGCTTTGTCGACGACGTAGCCCACGCCGACGTATCCGATGGCGCCGGTGTCGGCCAGGACGCCCTCGATGATCTGGGCGTTGCCGTTCATCTCCTTCATGGCCTGGGAGTAGGGCTTGTTGCCCATGACGTGCTCCATCATGAAGGTGTAGGTGCCGGAGTTGGACTGGCGACCGTAGAGGCTGACCACGGCGTCGGGGCCGCCGAGGGCTTTCCAGTTGGTGATCTCGCCGCGGTAGATGGCGCCGACTTGGGTCATCGTCAACTGGGTCAGGGGATTTTTTTCGTTGACGATGATACTGAGGCCGTCCACGGCCACGGCGAACATCTTGACCTGTATGCCCTTCTCCCAGGCCAGGTCGAGCTCTTTCTGTTTCCAGTCGCGGCTGGTGTTGCAGATGTCGCAGGTGCCGTTGATCAGGGCCGTAACTCCGGTGCCGGAGCCGCCGCCCAGGACGGCGATCGGGGACTTGGGATTCTTGGCCATGTATTCTTCGGCCAGAATCTGGGCCAGGTTGATCATGGTGTCGGACCCTTTGATCTGGAGGTAGCGACCCTGGGCCGAAAGCAGGACGGGGGTGAAGACGGCGGCCATGGCCAGGCAGGCCAGAACCACCCACTTGATCCATTTCACGCTCATGAGGTTATCTCCTTTTTAATTGAATGCGTCATCATTAGAAGCTGAGGAAGAAGGTCAGGTTGGCGACGATGTCGCCCTTGCGGGAGTCGTTATACTTCCAGATCCAGACGTTCGGCTGGAGCCGTCCGTAGCTGCCCCAGGCGAACCAGTCTAAGCCGACGATGATCAAGCTCATATCCTTGATGGAATCGGAGACATTCGGCTGGTAGGCGTCGTAGCGGGCGAACAGGCCCAACTTGTCGGGGGTGATCTTGTAGGTGGCGAAGGCCGACCAGCCTCCGATCTTGTTGGCCAGGGTCTTGTTGTCGTAGCGGAACCATTCGAACGAGATATTCAGGTTCTTGATCATGTCGAAGCAGGCATCGAGCTTGTAGGTCGAGGCGCTCTTGGCCGAGCCATCGGCCAGGGGCTGCTTCTCGTAGTCCGTGAAGCCGACGACGCTGAAACCCCGGATGGGGACGATCTGGAGGTAGCCGCTGACCTTTTTGTACTTGTCGGTTTCCGGGTGCGAGTAGGCGGCGCCGTTGTGGAAGCCCAGGCCGAAGCGCAGCTCCTTGGAGAGCGTGCCCTTCCAGGTCACGCCTAGGTCGGCGCTGGTCTGCTTGATGTCCACACCGGTGATGTCCTTGTAGCCGTCCAGCAGCGTCTTGGCCACCGAACGGTAGCTCCAGCGCTCTTCGGCCAGCTTGAAGGAGATGGTCTCGATCATGCCGATGTTGACCTTGGACTGCAGGAAGTCGTTGCTCCACTCGATATAGATGTGCTTGATGAACGGCCGGAGCTTGTCGTCCTTCGAGGTCGTCGATTTGACGAAGTTCACCGAGGTGATGTTGGCCGTGTTGTCGGCGTCGGTCCGGAAGCGGAACTTCAGGTAGTCGCTGATCTTGTTCTCATAAGTGAAATAGGCCCGGCGGAAGGCAAACTTGTTGCTGAGGGCCTGCGCGCTCGGCGTGCCCGTCAGGAAACCGTCGTTGGACGCGTTGGTGGAGTAGTCGAAGTAGATCGTGGTTGTGAATGTCTGCGGGGGCGCCGGCGGCGTCTGGGCGGCCATCCATCCGGCCGCGGCCAGAATCACCCCGGCGGTCAGAGCCAGCTTTTTAAAACCTGTCATTTTACGATCCTTCTTGGCTGATGATCTTGGTCCTCCCGGCCGGTCGGTGCACCGACGCCCCGGCCCGATGGAGGACTCCACCTCCATGAAGTGGAAGTCAGAATAATCTCTCGCGGTTAAGGTTCGATGAAGCCCGGATGAAACTTCCGTTTTCCCCTCGCTAGACACGATCAACCCACTTTAATAAGCGGGCTAACTAAGGTTGACTTCTAAATCTATTATTATCAAAGCCCTATAATTCCAGGCGCGGGTGAGGAACCGGAGCGCCCGGCGGATCAAGAAGGAATGGGAAGAAAACTCAGATGGCGATCGTCAAAAGCCAGACGGTGAAGTCTAAATTATCAGGAGGTCGGAATGAGAAAGAACGCGTGGATCATCGTTCTCCTCTTCACGCTGCTCGTGGCTGGCCGGGCCCAGATGCCCCCCCAGCAGGCGCAGATGAAGCTCGAGGACGTCCAGAAGGCTCTCAGCCTGGTCGACAAACCCCAGCCCGTGCCCGATAAGTACAAGGTTGGGTTCGATTCCATCAACGCCAAGGACACCATGGCCATGTTGACGTTCCTGGCGTCCGATTGGATGGAAGGACGCGAGACCGCGACCAAGGGCTACGCCCTGGCCGCCGATTACGTTGTCTCGCTGTTCAAGATGTGGGGCATCAAGCCCGGCGGCGACATGCCGCAGGCCGGCTTCGGCGGCCAGCGCGGCGGCCAGCGCGGCGGCGCGGCGGCGACGCCCCCCGAGCGCAGCTACTTCCAGAACTTCGCCTTGAAATCGACTTCGGACGTTCAGAGCTCGATGGCCCTGGAAGTCAACAAGTCCGGCGCCCTCAAGTCGCGGATGTTCCAATCCGGCGTCGACTACCAGGCCATGGGCCGTGGCGGCGGAGAGCCCGGGTCGCTCACGGCGCCCGTCGTCTTCGTCGGCTACGGCATCCAGGAGCCCTCGATCGGCTGGGACGAGCTCAAGGGGCTGAACCTCAAGGGCAAGATCGTCCTGCTGCTGACCGAAGCGCCCGGCAAGGACAATCCCGCCTCACCCTTCAACGCGACCAAGGAGCTGAAGGACAAGTACTTCCCGGCCGGCGGCGGCCAGGCGGCGTTCGCGGCCATGGGTCCCCGTGCCGGCGGCCCGGCTCGCTTCAACAAACTGGACGCGATCCAGAAGCTCGGCCCGGCGGCCATCCTCCAGGTCCAGAACACGGGCAAGGATGCCGACACCTATCGGAACCTCTCGGTTCCCCCCGTCGTCCACGTCAATGACGACCGGCCGATCATCAACAAGCCCCGCGTCAGCCTGGCTATTCCCGGCGTCAGCGGCGGCATGATGGGCGGAGGCGGTGCAGCCGCCATGACCATCACTCGGGACATGGCCAACGCCATCCTCGAGGCCACCGGCAAGACGATTGACGACCTGAAGGGCCAAATCGAGACGGCCAAGAAGCCCGCCTCGATGGACGTGGCCGGCGCCAAGATGACCATGACCACAACGGCCAAGACGGGCCTCGTCCGAGCCACCAACGTCATCGGCTACATCGAAGGCTCCGACCCGACCCTGAAGGCCGAATACTTCGTCGTCGGCGCCCACTTCGACCATAACGGCATCTGGGGCGATTACATCTGGAACGGCGCGGACGATAACGGCTCCGGCTCCGTCGGCGTTATGAACATCGCCCGGGCCATCGCCTTGAATCCCATCAAGCCGAAACGGACCATCGTCTTTGGTCTCTGGGCGGGCGAGGAAGAGGGGCTGCTGGGCAGCCGCTATTACACCCTCAACCCGACCTTCGCCATGGACAAGACCATCGGCTACTTGAACTACGACATGATCAGCCGGCCTTATGACGCGACCACGATCGCCCGCACCATGACCCGCTACAGCGTCCCCGGCGCCGAGGAGCTGGTCAAGAAGATCCGGGCCCCCTGGTTCGTAACCCTCAGCTGGACCGAGGGCACGCCGCTGGCCGACATCGCCCGCGAAATGAACGCCTACGTCGGCCTCGACCTGGCCCTGCAGGGCAACGCCCTGGGCGTAGGCTCGGGCGGTTCCGACCACGCTTCCTTCGCCGGGGTCAAGAAGCCGTTCGTGTACTACATGGCGGCCATGACCACCGACTACCATCAGCCGAGCGACAGTGTCGAAAAGGTCTCGGGCGAACTGATCGCCAAGATCAGCCAGCACGGCTTCCTGACCATTTTCGCCTTCGCCGACAGATAAGAACCGGACCGCAGAAGATCTAACGGCCCTCATCCCGGCCATAAAAAGCCGGGGTGAGGGCTTTCTTATTTCGCGCGGAGAACGCGGATCCCGTAGATCGTTCCCGTCTCCTGGCCCGCCAACCCCTCGAAGCGGACGGTGACCTTGGCCTTCCCGGCCGCGGCCTCGGCCGGGACATCGAACTCGAAATCGAAGAAGCCTTCCTTCTCCTGCGGGCTACGGCGGGCGATCCGGGCCTCCCCCACCTTGCGGCCGTCGATGAGGACGGCGAAGGCGCGATCGGCCCGTTCGTCCCGATTGCAGGTGAGGATCAGTTTGAGCGCCGAACGCGGATCCACCGCCAGGTCGAACGAGAACCAGTCCGCCGCCCGGCGGCCGTAGCGGCCCTGGTATTGGACGGGTGAAGTCTTCCCCCCCTGCTGGTTGAAATCGCGTTCGCTCTGCATTTGGCCCGGTTGGACGAAAGCCACGGTCGCCGCCTCGAGGCGTTGGGCGGCATCCCGCGCCGCTTTCAGGTCTGCCGCCAGTCGATCCCATTTCGGCGTCGTCAGGATATCCCAGGTGGCGGTGTAAATGCGACGATGCAGGCGGTAAAACGGAACCAGGTCGACGTCGCGATCACGCCCCGCGCCGACGGTTCGAAAGCGCGCCGGATTTCCCGGGACGGCTTTGATCCAAGCCGCCGGAGACGGCTCATCCGTCACCAGGATCGGCGTTTCGGGCCCGGCCGACGAGGTGTCATTGGCCTCCTCGTCGCTCGACCGCCCCGCCGGGATGGCGCCCAGATCGCCCGCCAAAACCAGGGGGCCCCACAGGATCGCCGCCCGGTCCGGGTTGTCGGGAAGAGGCTCCAACCGGAGAGACTTGGGCAGGCTCCATTCGATTTTATCCCCCGCCTTCCATGTTCTCCGGATGCGGATATAAGTACCCGCCGGACCGATATCTTTGAGGACGACGCCGTTGACTTTGACGGCGTAGCCCTCGCCGGCCCAGAAAGGCCGGCGCAAGGCGACTTCGAACGTCCGAGGCGCCTTCGCCTGTATGGTCAGGGCGGCCTCCTCCCCTTCCGGAAACGTCGTCGTCATGGCCAGCCCGATATCGGCGGATCTCCAAACCGCCGTCGAGGGGACAAAGAGATTGATCCAGAGCGTGTCCCCGGACTCGTAATAGATGCCGTCGCCGTGCAGGGCGTGGCTTTCCATGCCCGAACCGACGCAGCAGGTGAAGTCCCTTTGCATGTCCTGGTATTCCTTGCGCACGCCGCGGCCGACCGGAACCATGTAGCAGGTGGCCCCGTCGGCCGGGTCCATCGATCCCAGGACGTGGTTGAACAAGGCTCGTTCGTGGAAATCGGCGTATTTCATTTGGGGATCAAGCGCAAACAGCGTGCGGGTCATCTTGATCATGTTGTAGACATTGCAGCTTTCGGCCGTGCGGCCCTCGGTCATGGCGTCCGGCTTGTCCGCCTCGCCGAAATACTCGTTCCGGCCGTGCCCGCCCGTGGCGAAGCTGTGGTGAAGGGCCGCCCGCTCCCAGAAGAACCGGGCCGCGGCGCCATCCGGTTCGCTGCCCGTGGCGATGAAACGGGACAGCGTCCCGATCATCTTGGGCACGATCGTGTTGCCGTGCTTGCCGCGCAGGATGTCCTCTCCGCGGGCCAGAGACTCGATGACGGCGCGGTGGCGGAACTTGTCGGCCAAGGCCGGCCAGCGGGCGTCGCCGGTGTCGAGGCCGAGGTCGATCAGGACTTCGTTCATGCCGCCGAACTCGGTGCCCAGCATCTTCTGGATCTGCTCGTCGGTCAGCCCCGACAGCACCCCCTCGGCCCAGGCCGCGAATTTGATTTCGACGTCCAAGGCGGTTCGGTTCCCGGTCCAGCGAAAGGCATCGCGCAGCCCGGCGAAGATCTTATGCTGAACATACCAAGGCGACCACATTCCGTTGAGGTCGAAGCCGCCCGAACGGATGTCGCCCGCGGCCAGCTGCCCGTAGAGCGTCCGGCCGGGGACTTTGGCCCGATCGGTCTGGGCGCCGATGTAACCGTCGCCGTGCTTGTCCTGGACGGCCTTGAGCTCATCGACTAGTCTATCCGCCCGCTCTTTGAATCGCGGATCCCCGGTGGCCGCCCACATTAGGCTGACGCCCGAAAGATAATGTCCGGCGATATGGCCCGTCAGTTGGCGGTCCGCGCCGTCCCACCCCCCATAGCCTTCGGCTTTGAGGGCCAGCCCGGCGGATTGGCGCAGGAAAGCCATCATCCGATCGACCTCCAGCGAAAGCAGGTAGCGGCCGTTCTGGTCCTGAGCTGTTTTGAGCGGACCGCCGGTCAGCCGGACATCGGACAACGGCAGGGACCGGGCTTTGGCGATGATCGCGGCTTTGACGGTTCCGTTCCCATAAACAGAAGATATGAGAACCGATCCTATCGATAACAACAAGGCTGGGACGACATTAAGTTTCACGAAACACTCCTCATATGAATTCTTTTGAGGGCAATCGGTTCAATGGACAAGCAGCCGAGAAGGGACTTCCGTTTTCCATGTCATCAAGCGATCGAAGAATCCGTTCACTTGCAGAATACGTATATGTCCCAGAGGATCACTTCGCTCTTGAACATCGATGAGCCCGAAATAGCCGCAGAATCGCTCAATAAAACGCAGAGCAAAACAGTCGTCGATGATCGAGAAGATATTTTTCCAAGGTGACTGTACTTCAGCGAGAATCCGAGGGAAGGCCCGTATGAAATAAGGGCTGAGAGAATGGCTGGCGACGGATTGGCGCGCCTTTTTATGAAGAAGATAAAGCGAAAATAAAGCCGCCCGCTGGATAATCTCAAATTCCGGATATCGATCTTGATAACCCCAGTTGAATCGGCATATATAAGAGGATAAAAGATCCAGATAATTAGATGCGGACAAGCCGACGTCAAGGGCCTTCCTCCCCTTCTGAGTTAGACGAAAATATCCTTTTGACTTCCTGACCCAGCCGACAATCTCAAGGACCAGGCGCAACGTGTGGACATCCAAGGAATCCGTTTCTGTTCGGAATTTGATGTATTTCTTCAGTCGCGACCGGTCCAGCTCTTCGAACAGGGCTTTGGCAAATTCGCGGGGAAGATTCCCGGTAGCTGTTGCCTTCAGGGGCTCGGCGCCCGCAAAGGCATCTAGGAAACGCCGGACATCCTTAACGATTGGAATTTCCGTTAGAATTTCCGTTTCATAATCCGCGTTGAACCGAACGATATCCGATGTGTGTGTGAAAGGGAGATCGATCAAACGATGAATCTGATCCGATGACAAGCCTAAAAAATCCGCCCGCGGTTCGGAATTTCGCCTAGTCCAGTAGACGCGGAGGAATTCATTAGCCGCCTCGAGAGAAGAGAAATCCTTCCGAGCCATGATTTTCTTCAATTCCTCTTTCGAGTTTTGGAGCGGATTTTCTCGGCTTTTCTCGATATGCCGATTGAGGCAGCATTCGACATATCGTTTTCCCGACCCGCAAGGACATAACGCTTTTTCGTAGGCTTCTTCCATTTTATTCGCTCTATTTTCAACCACTTAAGCAGATGCGGCTAATCGAAGAGTTATCATGATCGCATTTTCAAGCATTCTTCATCGCATAGATAGCAGCCAGTCCTTGAAGTGTTTTATTGTCCGAAATCGCATCGTGGGAAATAAGAAGATACAACGACGGCTTGCCTCCATTTTCTTTCTCATGGGCTGTGGCGCCGGCAATCGAACGGGATAGGGACTCGATCGTCCCGGACGGATCACGGAGCGTTAGAAGATGAGCCCAATATTGGCTATGACAAGTAGTTGTCATTCGGGCTCACTCAGGAGAAATGATACGAGCATGGATTTCGCGATGGCCGTTCGCGCAGAGCAATACGCATTTGTTTAATTCCGCTTTGGTCCTCTCCCAGCTACGAGAATGCCCGCGGGCGGATATTCCAAAATCTTTTGAATCTGAAGAAATGTGGTGGAATTCTAGCGCTTCAAGGCACCGATCATAGCCGCAACGAGAACACTTCCCCCCTTTGTACGCTATGGCTAATTGCCGGATTTTCTTTCGCTGTAGCTGAACGGCGCGCAACAAATATTCGCGACGGGATCGATATGAACGCTTTTCCCCTGTCACTGGCATGACTAAGCTCCCAACGATCAACTGGGAATAATCATATACCAAGAGTCAGCACATTTCCAGAATAGGAAATTGAGGATAACTTGCGGATAATAAAAATTGGCTCCCCCGTATTAAAGATTATTTAACTTATATCCGACACAATTCCCAATATTTACAGATCCAGGCATTGCAAGGCCTCTGTTCGCAAGAAGCTGGAATATAGCTGGAGGATGCAATGTTCCCCATGCCTCCCTCCCGGCTCGGCCACAGCGGCCGGAGCCCGCCCTTTGGCCTCCTGGTCAGCAGGATGCTGGGATAGGCCCAACATTTAAAATCTAAAAATCCACGAGGAGGCATATCTATGGATGAGTCGGAGAGGGCCGGAAAGGGCCAGTAATGGTCCTAGGCTCAAAGGAAAAAACACGATGAAAAAAAATTCGGCAAAGAAGAAAATTTTTCCGGAAGTACGTGAACGACCAAAGGGGCATCATTCGAAAGGGCCACATCGCAATCGTATTTCCAAGGGAGAACCGGATTTGATAAGTCAGAATGGTCGATCAGTATACGATAAGCTGCTTATTAAGCTCAGGTTTTTGCAGGTGTTCTTTGCCCGGATGGCGGAGAGTACTGATTCCAATAAAGAAATTAACGATCTCAACAAAAAGCTGTCCCGGGGTCTAAGCGTGATGCTCACGGAGCTCTCTGATATATACCTTAAGGATCCAGACATTAACTAGATTTTACCTCCAGCGGAGTAAGTGCAGACGGCGACGGGAGGGGCACGAGTCTCAATTTTTAAAGAGATGACTGCCCCTCCCCCCTCGTTGACGCTGGCAGCTGGGTATAGACGTGAAAAAAGTAATCTTTTTGCAAATAAAAGCGGATCAAGACGCGGCAAAACGGCGCGGGCGGCCTCGGCAAACCTTCTTTGACCAGACGCCCCAAGCCCTGAGCAGAGACCCGAACATAAGCTCTGGGGCTAAAGCCCTCTTTGCCCTCCTCCACGGATACTGCCCGCAGAAGCGCCTCCAGAATCGCCCGGAAGTCGTCATCACAAAAGAAAGGCTCGCGAAAGACAGCGGTAAATCAGTTCGCAGGATAGATATCCGGGTCAATGAACTGAAGGAGAAAGGCTGGATCGACGTCCAGCGCCAAGGGCGCAAGCAGCCGAATAAATATGTCCTGAACGCGGCACCTATGAAGTTGCTGGTGGCATGGAAAGGCAAATGTCCACGCCCCGCAATATATGACATTTTCGGCAAGGAATATGATCCATATTCTCGGGAAAGATATCGGCGCGAACTAGCCGCCATTTACGGCAATAATGGATCAAAATTATCCGAGAAAGAGATGATTGCATTTTTTGGCCCTCCCCCGGATATTGAGGATATACCCTGTGCAGATCTTGGTGAAAGCGGAGCGGTGCGTAAAGACTACCCTGTTTTCCCCGAAAGTGACGATGCATTTCTCGCACATACAGATCTTCCCTGAACCCCTGGAAGTAGATCGGATTCCGGCCTTCTTTATAGCTCGGATTACGCATTTTGTAAGATACTTATATTAATATAATTAACCCCTGGTGATGCGTCGTTTCCGACGCCCGTAATAAACAAAGAGGGCAATGGTGGAAATTTCTTTTTTAGATTCTTATGCGGCGCGGCATTTTCGCGCCGCAGCCCGCTTCGGGCTCTGTGGATTGCAACAGAGGTTCTTCTAATATGCCTCCCTCACGCTCGCCGCGGTGGTCGGGGCCTCTGGCCCCCGCCCACCGGCCTCGCTTCCGGTCGGCATGCGCCGAAACCGGCGCAGAAGAAAACCCGAGCCCCCCTGGGGAAGGAATACCCGAGAAATTTTTCTGCGAAACAGAACGCAACGTCACAATGGGACAGTGGGTATTCGTTATGAAAGTGCGAGCTGCGATGCGCTCAGGCTCTGAGATCTTCCCCCTAGCGGACTAATCGAGAGCAAGAGGGGCATGGCCTTCACCTGGACGGTGTTGCATTAAGCCTGCAAAATGAATTGCAGGGGCCTTGATCATGCGGAGAGTGGCGGAGGAATTCTCGGCTCAGCGGTGATCTTCATTCTCTTACCCCAGCGGTCAGGAGGGCAATTCGATTCTCCCTTTGAATCAGCTGTATTCCAGCTTAATAGTGATCGAATCCATCAGAGGAAACGTTGATAAAAGGTCGGGCTTATTACGATGATCTTACTCGTTGCAGGGCGCGAAACGGAAAACAGGTATAGTATGGCTAAGAGGAAATAAAATATCCTCACCATCCGACCCAGGGCGGACTTTGATAACCGGCCTATAAACCGCGTGAAGGCAAAACCTATTAGAAAGCAATAAAGGCCATCGGGAACCACAGAGGCAACCGATGGCCATGCGATATCTATTCTACGGGCGCAAGGTTACGGCCTATTCCCAGATTAGAAGATGAGAACGCCTGTACTTCTGTCTATTTTGATCGGGCGGATTCCATTCTATCCAGCGTCAGTATCCGGGCTCGTTTTCCCAGGCTGCCGAAGAGTTTGCTTTTTCTTAGGTTATTAAGCTGCAATGAGAGGTAGGTTCTGCTGAAAGGCCGAAGCGCCTCCGGAAAGGACAGGAGGATCGCCTTTATACCCCCCCCAGAGAGTCCATATCAGGCCGATCGCAGCGGGGTAGAATAATTCGGCCGCGAAAAAAGATCGCCCGTCCTAGGGCTCCTGGGGCGTTATTTCGAGGGAGATCAAGGCCGTTTTCGTTCTCCAAGCGCGGGGGATAGTCACTTTCGGCCGGATAACATTCTACTCCAGCGGTGCTTTCCGTCTTTATATCCTTACTACGGGCTGACGGATAAGTCCACTTGCCCAAGTGAAAAAGTTTCAATGCATGGCTCAATACTATTAAGAGAAGTCTCTAACAAGAACAATGACAGTGCCGATATAAGATCGATTGACCTAAGCCCGACAAGAAATGGGAATTATCCGCACTTATTTAAGAAACTTACGGTTCGAGGTGATTACATTGGATTTTTGGCCGCGCAGCTTATTTTGATACCGGAAGGCGATAAATCGCTCTTCGCAATATAGATTGCGTATCCCCGCTTATGTCTGTCGAGTTGTCATTCGATAATTCGAATTTTTGGGGACCCTTATCTATCAGAATAGAATAATTCCAAAATATTTCGTTTAGACCAATTTGAGCGATCCCGACAACAAAATATTTCCCTTTTGGCAAAATTATTTCGGCGTCGCCGTTTAGATTCGTTTTAAAAGTCGTTATTATGCTCTCGGAGAATTTTTTTTGAAATTCAGTGAAGCTGTTTTCGAGGTTCGCGATTCTTTTCTCTTCTAAGGATGCAGCTTCTTGTGCTGATTGTTTTTTATCTTTATCGCTTATTTCCGAGACTCTTTTCGCCAAATCTGATTTTAGGGCCTCGATTTCTGACTTAATAGAATTAATACTGGCCCTTTTCTTTTCGATCTCAACCCGCAGACTATTTAAAGGAGCGTCAATCCTCCTAAAAGAATCCAATACTCCTAGAAAGCCGGTATGTAAGCCAGCCCATTCTTTTTTTAGCCCGGGTTGCCAATCTTGGCTTGTTATTTTTTTATACAGCGCTTCCTGTTCGATGATAGCGGAACGAATTTCGGCATAACTTCTATTTCCTTCATCGAATCGAGTGAAGCCCCCTCCATACTGTAAGCTTAGATCACATGCTAATTTCATGTTTTGCTTAAGAGCCGGCAATAGAGTTTCTATTTCAGCTTGCTTTTCATTTTGGAGTACGGAAAGCCGCTCGTTCAATGAGTTGATTTGATTATTCAAAGAAATAATTTGGCTTTGTAATGTCCTGTTTTTATTGTCATAGTCAATCTGGTTCTTGACATTGTTCTCGATGTCTTGATGTTGTAAAAAATTATATGACGCATTTCCGGAAGCTTCCGTTTTCGGCAATATAGTTAATATATCTATTTTAGAAACAACGAAATCTTGTCGTGCCACGTTTTTTACGTCTCCGGATTTCATCACCACGCCCACTTTTAGATTGATTTTAGATCCGTGTAGGGTAAGTTGAGCCGAACGATCCGAACAGCTCATCATTAATAATGGGAGCAAATATATTGCAGCCTTGGACGAATTGATCTTCATTTGCCTCTCCTTGAACATTGATAATTTTATAGCCCTTGGAAATATTCATGTCAACCGAAGAATTGATGCGTCTCTGGCGATTCCAAGCAGGCATTATCACGAAGAACCCCTATTTTCAGAGCCCCCCCTATGAATGTTCAAATCAAACGGATGTCGTGCATGCCGCCTTGAACGTCCGTATAAGGGTGATCGCAGCGAGGTAGCAAATCCCCGACCCGAGGGAAAGCTCGCCTATTCTAAGCGCTACTAGCGCGTTTTTTGGAGATACAGGGCTATATCCATTCAGTATTTTAGAAATTTGGGCTTTTTGTCAGGATTTATTCGGAAACTAAGCCTAAATCTCTTATCAAATCCCGGCATTATAGAATACTTAGCGGTAGTTTCACCAACGAAGCTAGAATTCTATGGGGAATGATCTCTTTTGCCGGTGATAGTTATAGAATATTTATAATTTTATATAATTATTAACCATTTTCCCTTGCAATAAGATCAGGCTCGTCGAATTTACTGAGACGGCCCGTCTGCCACTTTTGAAGTGAGGCAATAATATTAGGCTTCACCCGTCCCGCTGTTTTTCAAGGAAGTCCTGGCCGGAGACGCTATAGGGCCTTCCTTCGGCTCATCCGCCCCCCCAACTGTTGGCCCCTCCTGCTGCTCTCCGGTAAAATGGAGCTCTGGACGCTCCCGGCGCTACTTGGGAGGCATCTGGCTGCCGTCGTTATCCCCTAGCGGGTAATGCGATTCATGTTTGACAGCACCGTCCGCTCGGCTGTAGCATCACATCATGATATAAAGAATCCTATCATTATCTTAAGCGGGAAATCCCGCGCCGAGTAATGAAATAATGGATTATTTGGGGAGAAGTCATGCCTGAAATACGTACTTCAAGAAGCGGAATAGATTATTTATTGGGCATACTGAGAGACCGACCGACCGTAATTACTAGAGTTTCATTTTGGGGAATTCCCCGGTCATCAGGTTGCTCAGACGTTGCCCTCAAATTAGGACGCTATAATAGAATTAGAACTTCTACAGGGCTTGAATTTGAAAAAGCTGAGAGTGAGCAACCACGGAGTGAACTCACACTAGATACGGAGGAATTTCTCAACCTTGTTAACTTTCTTCAGGAGAACTATGCCCCATTCCAGAAGGGCATCAAGCAGTACGTCCCGATAGATGGACGATTCGATGAAAAAGACGTAGCTCATTTAAAGGCGATCTTTGAGAACCCTGAACAGCAAGAACTTATTGATTTCATAGTAAGCCATGAAATTATTCCACAAGATCTTGTTTTGGCTCTTGAAAACATTAACCGTAAAAACGCAGTCGAAGAATTCGAACATATGCTTGATATTGATATCGTAGAGCATCGCTGGCAAAAATGGTTCGAACAAAATGACTGGGTACTTGGAACAGAATTTGTACGAATACTCGACGAACGTGATATTGATATTGACAACATCTCTGATTTTCTAATGCAGGCTTATGACGGTTTCCTTGATATAGTTGAAATCAAACGACCAGAAGGTGCTCTAAAGTTTTGGATGGATAGCCAAGATCACGGGAACTATATCCCTTCATCGGATCTAGTAAAAGCAATAACCCAAGCTTCCAGATATATATATGAGGTCGAACGAGAAGCAAATAGCATAAAATTCCTTGAGCGTGTAGGATCTGTCAAAACAGTTAAACCTCGATGCATATTAATTTTCGGAAGGTCGTTTGATTGGGACGAGAAGAAATGCGAAGCATATAGAATTCTTAACTCAAGCTACCATAATCTTACGATTCTCACCTATGATCATGTTCTGGATAGGGCAAAGCGTATTGTTGGAATCGAGTAAATAATGCGACTTCGCCATAGCAAAGTTGAAAATGTGATGACGCGGCTCTCGGTTTCCGACCAGGTCGCGATGAAAGACTTAAGCGGCTGAAACTCATGCAAAAGGCCATGGATTTGGCGAATGCGGTGATCGCGAAAGGGCACGCCAACCGTCTTGGGTTTTTCCGCATATCATTCGTATCGATCGGGCCATCGATCTTAAGAAATCCGCGACGAGTCCCAGCATGAAACTCATTCTTTTCCTTGGGGCGGGAGTATCCGTACCGTCCGGCCTGCCAAAAGTGGACCGGCTGACGCAGATGATCCTTCATGACCCATACCACCAGGATCGAGATGGGAACTTCATTTCGGGACGCAATCCAGACGCCACGTCCCAGCAGATATATCCAACTCCAGTTATTCGCACGTTTCTCCGATGTATATACAAGTATGACGAGCGCGGCACTAAGAATGCCGTTTATCGAGGAGCGCCTACCTATGAGGATTTGTTTTCGCTCTGTGAGGCAATAAAGCTGTGGCACTTAGGGCTGGCAGATAACTCGATCCCAACTTCATTCGTCGAGTCGATTGAGCGTGCTGTACGCCCGATACTGAAGGGAAGGAGTTTCGAGGCTCGAGTACGCGATCTGGGCTCTCTTGTAGGCGGCAATCAAAAGGGAGCCAAAAGCGGCAAGGGTGGCGCCGTGCGGAAACCGCTTAGTCCGAGGTTCTTCCCGCTTTTTCGTTTCCGGGCCGCAGTATAGGGTTCTCGTTGGGTTCGAATCTCACTTCTGGCTCCGATAGGACCTCCCCTCACAGATGATGAAGCGGCCGTTTAAGCTGAGCCGGTCGAGGATGGCCGAAGCGGTGACCGAATCAAAGATCTTGCCCCACTGCGAAGGGATGAGGTTAGTCGTGACGATGGT
>JAPKZJ010000122.1 GCA_026393855.1 Candidatus Aminicenantes bacterium | reverse complement strand
CCGTGTCGCCAACAAGTCTATCTGCACGTTGAGAATACGAAACGTCGGAAATGATCCGATCAGAAGCGTCCGGTTTCGGCTGACTCTCCGGTATCAACATAGCAATGAACCGGTCTATTCCCGGGTTCATACCCTCCGTATGAATCTGGGGCCCAGGGATATTGTCAGCCAAAAGTTTTACCTGCAGGAAAAAATCGATTTTAACGCTACCTACATTTTCCAATACGACGAAGTCGTGGTCCGGTAGAGTTCATTTCTTCCAGGGGAGTGATCCCGTCCTTTTCGGCTTATCAGGGGGAAACCAAAGGAAGAAAGTGCCGGAGGAGGGAATCGAACCCACACCTTCTGTAAGGAGAACCGGATTTTAAGTCCCCGGCTTGTGGCTTAAGACCCGATCTTGATAGTCACGAAAAGACGTGAACGGCTCTCCCGATCCACGAAGGCCAGCCGGTAATTCCCCAGAAAGCCCGGGCCGGGTAACCAAGAGAAGATGCCGGTGTTGGCGTCCAGGGTCGAGCCGATCGGCAATGGCCGCAGCTCATCGCCGACGATAAGATAGCCCTCGTATCGATGGCCGATCGGCAAGACAGAAGTAAGTCCAGCTCGCTCAGCCGTGCGGCGATTCGCGTCCACTTCCAAGGCATGATCGTCGAGGAGAATCTCCAAGCGCTCCAGTTCAAGAGTGGCAAAAAGAGTTCCCTCGCCGGGCCTCGGGATCACAGACTCCGGAGGAAGGCTTCGGTTGAATCCTCTTCTGGCATGAATGGGATTCATCGATACGGCGCGGAACTCGGCCAACTCCCTTACTTTCGTGAATGAACTCACGGCGGCTCCACTCGCGACAGCATGATTTGCCGCAGTGGCTTGCTCTCCCTGGAGAGTAGGCGTCCCTGCGTTCAGGATCGAGAAGTACCGGCTCCCGATCCCATCCTCGTTACCCGCGTTGTCCACTACACTCCAGGCGATCGTATGGACCCCGTTCGTAAAGGCGGTCGTATTCAGATCGTAGACTCCGACTGCCGCATTTGAGTTGGCATAGCCGGGGAACAAGGTCGCGATGTCGTCCCGGTAATGGTTATAGGACGGGTGACCCAGGGGCACACCGTCCACCCAAACCCATATCGTCGATCCGTCCGTCGGAATGCTGTTGGGCAGGGGTGTCAGCGCCCAGCCGAAGTTGTAATAAAGAGAGCCCGAGATTTCTTCTCCCTGACCAGGCGTATCGATGGCACCGAAGGGCTTGACGGCATGGAGGTTGTCGCAAGTGATCGTCTTGCTGTCCAAGACGACGCTGTGCCCCTCCCTATCTGTGGCTGTCGCATAGAGCGTAAAGGTGCCGTTTCCTCCATTCGGCAAAAAGTTAGTCAGCAGCATGTAGCCCCAGCCGGAGCGGGATTTCAAGGGATACGTGGGGTAGGCTATTTCTACATCAGACCGGGACCCCTCGACAAAGACGGCGTCGCCGATATAGATGCGCGATCCGGGCGGTTCTGCTCCCACCGAATCGCGGCTGATCTTCACCACCGTCGTCTCAACGTCGTCCAGCGTCCAGCCCGTCACGGCGATGCTGCTCGACACGGTCGTGCCGTTTTTCGGTGTATCGAAAGAGCCGAAGGGAACGCTTGAAGTCCCCACCGGCGCGATATTGAGCCCAACATTGATCGTCTGCGGCGAATTCGTAGCGTTCGGGGCGGTTATCGTGATCGTTCCGGCATATGATCCGGGCGACATATCGGTTCGGGCAATACCGATCGTCAATACCCCGGAGCCGGTTCCGCTTACGGGCGAGACCGAGATCCAATTTGCGGACGGCGTCGCCGTCCAGTTCAGCGTTCCCGTCCCCGTGTTTGTGATTACCGAGGTTCCGGCGTGCGTCGGGGTCCCATTTCGTTCCGACCCGAAGTTGAATGACGTTTTTGAAAGTCCAATGGTCGGAACGCCAACGGCGGAAGTATTTGCTTCGTCCCATTCATAGGAATATTCGTAGGTCAAATATTTTGAATAAAGTGCAAGTGTATATTCTGTGAAGGGCTTGCTCTGACCGGGATAAATCGCGGTATTTGTTGTAATGGATCCTATCTTATAGGGATCTCCATCGACATACGTGAAGTCGGTATCGATGACCTTTGAGTTTGAGTCATAGATAGCGAAATCAGCCTGCGTAAAATAGGAAACATAATTATTGCTCGAATTCTTGATTTCGCCGACGATTTGGAGATTTCCTAAAGAAGACGAAGTTATCGGAATCCCATTAAAACTCAATTGGGTATAACATAGAGAGTACGAATATTCGCTCCATTCAATTGTATACGTATAATTATCAACTTGACTAAATTTACATGAAGTCCAAACTTTGAAGAATCCTTTTTCCCCAGAACGCAAGGCATTCGTATAAATACCGTACCCTAAATTGACATTTGTCCCTCCGTAAATATACGTCCACCCTGTTCCTATATTGATATTATTTTTATCAAAAAGAACGATGCTTATTTTGGTAAAAACGCTTGCGGTGCCTCCATCATTATGGACTGCGCCTGTCAATACGAAATCTTCAAAATAATCAGCTTGGGCGTAAGTCGAATTCACAATAAGCGCAATGGACGCCGAGAGAGAACTCGTTTTGACTTTAAATAGCGCCTGCGAGTTTTCTTTTATCTGTTTTTCACATTTGCGACAAATGTGGAATAGATAAGCCCCGATTTGGGTTTGGATATTCTTGGGCCGGGGTTCGTCAGGGATCAATAAATTCGAACTATCACTATTAAACAGTTTTCCATTTTCTAAATTAACTTTGGAGAGATTTTTTGCCTGATTTGAAGTGCTAACGAATACTGGGACGGCCTTATGTTGCATAAGGTTCTGTCTAAGAGGGGGATAATAGCTTTCCCAGAATTGCCAACACAATTTATTATTGCAGAGATTGCCCGTTAACGAATCGTCTTTAGATAGGGAGTTCGCAAGAGCATTCAATTCTTTTCTAATACTGTCTATTACAGTTCTTTCGTATCTTGATGAATTAGCGAAGAAATCGGAGAATCTAGAAATTGATTTTATGGGATTTTGTTCATAATGAGCGGATAATACAAGATGCCCATAAGGAACTAAATGATAAACATAACAAAGCGGAATGTCTTGATCATAAATGAGATCGACAGAAGAAATATCATATTTATCGGAAGTTCCATTCAGCCGATATCCGTTCATTATTTGGATCAGATTATTTGCCGTTACTAGAGAAAATGCTTCATCTACATTGCTCAGATTACCGAGGCTGGAGGGAAGGGTGCCTATGAGGTTATTATTTGTCAGGTATAGCTGCTGGACAGTAGTGTTAACGGCATCGGTTATTACCCCATACCAGGTGTTTTCGGTTCCCGGCATAGCGAAGCCGTCGGTACGCAGAGGGGCAGTCTTCCAGCTTGTTTTGTTTGTCCAGGCATCTCCATTAGTCGAGTTATAGAGATCGATCAGCGCCTGCCGCTCCGCGGCTGGAATGGCGGCAGATAAAACCAGGTTGCCCGCCAGCAGAAATACTAGAAATAATGTGGTTTTAAGAGATTTCAAAACACCCTCCCCCAAGCAACACTAAGAGCATAACAATACCTTTGTCACGGAACCGAAGTCAACCAAAGGAAAGGATTTCTTTCTCTACTGCTTCGAATGCGACCTTGATGAAGACTCGGGCAGACGAATGGCGGCATCGGGATTCAGCCGTTCTTGGCGACTCGGCAATTTACCTTTACCTTTACCTCGCGCCTTCATTATGAGCGGTGAGGATTACATTGGAAATATGGATTTATAAAAACTCGCCATTTTCATAAATTTTCATTTGTATCCGCCTTATCACTATTTCAAAACGATATATCCCCCCCTAAAAAAATATTTTCCGATTTCCCTTCTGTGGGGCAGACCAGTCCCCCATGTCACAACTGTGTAACAAAAAAGGTTTAAACCCGCTTAATCTAGGCTAATGGTGCTTAAAACAGAAAAAGACCAGTAACTAATCGCGACAGGGGGAAAACAAAGAAATTGGACTGCCGGAGGAGGGAATCGAACCCACACGAGCCTTTCAGCCCCGCGGCCCGATCCGACTAAAATGGCCTGCGAACCGCCATGAACGAAGAGACACGATATCTATTCCGGATCATCGACACGCTTTCCCACCTCCAAGTGGCCGTCTGGGGCGACTTCATCCTGGATGAGTACATCACCGGCTGCACCCGCCGAATCTCCCGCGAAGCTCCTGTCCTGATCCTCGCTTTTCAAAAACGGGAGTTCGCCCTGGGAGGCGCGGGGAACGCCCTGCTAAACCTGCTGGCGCTGGGAGTGGATGCGGTCCCGATCGGTGTGGTCGGCGACGACGAGGCCGGGCGGACAATCGCCTCCGTGCTCCAATCCGCCGGAGCGGATACCCAATCGCTCTTCACGGCCCCGGGCTTTGCAACCCCGCTCAAGACGCGCGTCCTGGCGGGCGAGGATAATACCAAGAAACAGCAGATTCTCCGCATCGACCGCGAAGGCCATGTCCCCGAGACGGCGGGATTGAAGAAGAAGCTTCGTGCCGCGCTGGCCAAAGCCGGCCGGACCGCCGACGCCCTGCTGATCTCCGATTACCATTACGCCACCGTCCAGACCGATCTCTTCCCCGCCGTCTTGGCCGACTTCAAGGCCAAGGGCCGGCCGGTGACCCTGGACTCGCGCTTCCGCCTGCTACAGTTCCCGGGCGTCACCCTGGCCACCCCCAACGAGCCCGAGGTCGAAGACGCCCTTAAGATCTCGCTCGCGGCGGGCGAACCGGCCGTGCGGAAGGCGGGCGCCGCGCTTCTGCGCAAGCTCCGCTCCCCCGCCCTGCTCATCACCCGCGGATCCAAAGGCATGGCCCTGTTCGAAAAGGGCAAGCTGCCTCTGTTTCTCTCCGCTTCCGGGCCTTCCGACATCGTCGACGTGACCGGCGCGGGCGATACCGTCATCAGCGTCCTGACCGCGGCCCTGGCCGGCGGGGCTTCGCCCGCCGACGCGGCCCGGCTGGCCAACGGCGCCGGCGGTGTGGTGGTCATGAAGAAGGGCACCGCGACGATCTCGCCGCTCGAACTAAAACAGGCCCTCATCAGCGAACCTTGAGCAAGCTCCGCACGCTGGCCGGACTGAAGACCATCGTGGCGCGCGAGCGCCGCAAAGGCCGTCGCGTCGTCCTGGCCAACGGCGGATTCGATCTTCTGCACGTGGGCCACATCCGTTACCTGGAAGCCGCGGCCCGGCTGGGCAAAATCCTGATCGTAGCTCTGAACAGCGACGCCTCCCTGCGCCGGCTCAAGGGACCCGGCCGCCCGCTCCTGCCCCAGGCCGAACGGGCCGCGATCCTGTCCGGGATGGCCTGCGTCGATCATGTCGTGATCTTCGATGAGCCCAACGTCGAGCGCATCCTCCTGGCCCTGAAGCCTGATGTCCATGCCAAGGGCTCGGATTACTCGAAAAAAACCGTCCCCGAGCGCGCGGTCGTCCTGGGCTACGGCGGCCGGATCGCCATTGTCGGCGGCGCCAAAGTCCGCTCGACTTCCGAGGTCATCCCCCGCGTTCTGCACAGGCTCAGAGCCAAGAAAGCATCCGGGAGAGCACGTTGAGCGACCGCTTCCTGATCGTCCGGACCAGCTCGTTGGGCGACATCATCCACGCCTTACCTGCTTTGGCCGCGCTCCGCAAGCACAAGCCAGAGGCCGAGATCCGCTGGATTATCGGCGACAAAGGCCGGGCCATCCTGGACTGGGTCGAAGGCTTGGACGGAATCGTCATGACGGGATCGCCAGGCTGGCGTCGTTCTATTCGCGGCCGCGATCAGACCAGCCTGGACTTCCAGGGTCTGCTCAAATCCGGCCTGATCGGCTTTCTGTCCGGGGCCAAGCGCCGGATCGGATTCCATCGCGATAACCTTCGGGAGCCCGCGGTCCGCATCTTCTACACAGAACACGCGGCGCCGTACCCCGAGACCGAGCATGTGATCCGCAAGAATATTCACCTACTGACTGTTCTCGGGATCACCGAGACGGACATAGCCTTCCCGCTCCGCGTCCCCGACCCAGCCCGGAAGGCGGCCCACGAAACGCTTCGAGGGCTCGGCTGGGACGGCCGGGCCCGAATCGTCGTCTTCAACGTCGGGGCCGCTTGGCCCACCAAGCGCTGGTTCCCCGAGCGCTGGCGCGAGACGATCGCCGGCATCGCGCGCCCCGATCGATTCCCCGTCCTTCTCTGGGGTTCCCCCGACGAAAAAGCCTTGGCCGAGGAGGTCGCCGGAGCCGAGCATCCACGGCCGACCGCAATCGTCCCGTTTTTGACGATCCAGGAAAGCATGGCCCTCATCGCCTCGGCCAGGCTGCTAGTGAGCGGCGATACGTTCGCCCTCCAAGCGGCCGCCGCGCTGGACGTCCCGATTGTCGGCCTGTTCGGACCGACCGACCCACGCCGCAACGGCCCGTTCCGGGAGCGCGACAAGGTCATCCATCCCGAACTGGCCTGCAACCGCTGCTACAAGCGCGCCTGCGACACCATCGAATGCCTCAAGGCGATCACGGCCGGCGAAGTCGCTGCCCGGATCGAGGAAGCGTTGGCCGAACATGCCTGAAACAAAGCTGATGCGGACGCTCTACCGCTGGCGGGTCCGGTCGGGACCGCTGGCGCTCCTGGCGGTCACCATCACGGCGGCTCCTACGGTCCGCTCCCTTCTGATTGGCGCCGCCGTCGCCGCGCTCGGCCTGACTGTTCGCGCCTGGGCGGCGGGGCATATCCGCAAGGAGAAAGCCCTGGCCGTGACAGGCCCCTACCGCCACAGCCGCAACCCGCTTTACGTCGGCAACTTCATTCTCGGAGTCGGCATCGCCGTAGCCACGAATTCCTGGTGGGGTGTTCTGGCCTTCGCTATCTACTTCGGGCTGTTCTACCCGCTCGTCATCCTCGAGGAGCGGGACCGGATGCGCCGGATCTTCCCCGACCAGTACGGCGCCTTCGAAAAATCTGTGCCGCTTTTCTTCCCCCGGATCAAGCCCGCACCCGCCAACGGCGAGTGGCGGTTCCACTGGAGCCAATATCGCCGCAATAAAGAGTATCGGGCTCTCGCCGGGACGATCTTAACCTGGGGCCTCTTGATCCTGAAGATGCTCTTCCTCCCGAATCTTCATCCCTGAAGAATCCGCCATGACGACGCCCGAACGACTGGCCCGGATCAAGAGCGTGCTGGGATTCCGCCAGCCGGACCTCCGGATCGTGCTGGAGAGGATCGATAACCCCCACAACGCCAGCGCCGTTTTGCGGACCTGCGACGCGGCCGGGATCATGGCCATCGACGTCATCGGTTCGGGCGACGATCCCATGCCCATCAACAACGCCATCACCACCCGGGCCGACAAGTGGCTGAAAGTCGATTTTCATCCCACGACCGAAGCCTGCCTGGCGGGGCTGAAAAAGCAAGGCTTTGCGGTGGCCGTCACGCATCTCGGCCCGGATTCGGTTCCCTACACCAGCCTGGATTTCACTCGTCCTACGGCCGTCGTCTTTGGCGGCGAAAGAGACGGGATCTCGGAAGCGGCGCTGGTCGCGGCCGACCATAAGATCAAGATTCCGATGTTCGGCATGGTCCAGAGCCTGAACCTGTCCGTCTCGGTGGGGATCATCGTCTACGAAGCCATCCGCCAACGGCTGGGAAGTGGCTTCTTCGACAATCCGCGGCTCTCCCCCGCCGAGCTCGAGGACTATCTCGACCGCTGGTCCGATCTCTGACCGGGGAACGCAAAATGGCCCTCTCCCATCGCGAACGAGTCCAAACCGCGCTGAGCCAAGAGCGGCCGGATCGCTGCCCGCTTCAGGTCAGCTTCACGCCCGAGTTCGCCGTCCGCCTTCGGGCCGATCTGCAAGGACTAGGGCGGCTGGGAAGCGCCGGCGCAGCAGGCCATAATCCCCACGGCGGCGGCAACGTCTATAATCTGGAACGAGCCGTCGGCGAGGATGTTCTTCTCACCAGCGTGGGCTGGGCCAATTCCTACTACCAAGCCGATGAAACCTATACCGATGAGTGGGGCATCCGCTGGGAAGTGGCCCCTTACGAGACGCGTTTCGGAACCGGCCATTACACGGAAATGAAAGGCTTCCCGCTGGCAGAAGACGCGGCGATCGATCGCTATTCCCCACCCGATCCAGACCGCCCGGAGCTTTATACCGAAGCCGAGCGCGTCATCCGCGAATTCGGCAAAGAATACTGGATCTGCGGCGTAGCCGTGACGACGATCTGGGAGACCGCCTGGGCCCTCCGCGGCCTGGAACGGATGATGCTCGACCTGGTCGAGAATCCCGATCTGGCCGACCGAATACTCGACATCCCTTTCCGCTATCATCGGACGGTCGCCCGGCGCCTGGCCTCGCTTGGCGCCGATATGATCTGGCTCGGCGACGACGTCGGCGGCCAGACCGGGATGATCATGTCGCCCCGAACTTGGCGCCGCTTCCTCAAAGGCCGCCTGGCCGATATCATCGCCGAGATCAAATCGGTCAGCCCGACCTGCAAAGTCGCTTATCACTCCGACGGCGACATTACTCCGATCATCGACGAGCTCATCGAAATCGGCGTGGACGTCCTCAATCCCATCCAGCCGGCCTGCATGGATCCGGCCATACTGAAGCGCCGGTACGGCGATCGGCTCTGCTTCTGGGGGACGATCGACGAACAGCACACCCTGCCGTTCGGATCAGCCGCCGACGTGGCCCGGGAAGTCCGCGACCGGCTGGCCACGGTCGGCCAGGGCGGCGGGCTCATTCTAGGCCCGACCCATCACGTCCAGCTCGACACGCCTCTGGAAAACTTCTGGGCGATGATTCACGCAGTCGAAGCCGGTTAATAAAGTTCTTCTCCCATCTCCGGGAAACGCCAACGGTTTGGGGTGTCGGCCAACGGCGAAACCGCGCGGGAAAAGCTTTTTATTCCGAAGGCGCACAACACTCTTATTCTCATTGATATCACCACCCCTACCCCGCCTTCGAAGGCGGGGATAGGATAGCGCCTTCGGCTGCATGTGCCGAGGGCTGTTTGAGCACGCAACCATCTAACGGAATCGAAACGGAGTGGGTGGACTCTATGACCGAGGGATCTCGAATGCGGAGTTCCGCCCTCGCGGGGACTGTCGAAGCGACGTCCCGACGAGGACTGCGAAGCGCTGGAGGCGCCGAGCGGATTAGCGTAAAAAGGAGTGGTGAACCCGCGCCGCCGGGCTGACACCCCGAACCGCGTTTCCCGGAATCGGGAGAAGAACAAAAAGCCCCGCCCTCCCTTGCGAGAGAGCGGGGCAACGGGAACAGAGTCCCGGCTTCCGTCAAATCCAGATGATCGTCTTGCCGTTGCGCATGATCCGCAGCAGGTCCGGGCTGGGCGATGTGGTCCAATTGCGAGAACCGTTGAACTCGGACTCGAACTGTCTGACGATGTCCCGGGCGGCGCTTTCCGACTTGGAAGTCGACTTGGAGAAGCCCCCCGGCGCTTCCTTCTCGGCCGGCCGACCCGGGATTTCACTTGACCCAGGCTCCTCGGGCGAGCGATGCAGAAACTGGACACCAACCGATTCGTCCTCGGTCACTTCGACGTCCAGCGCCATCGTCTTCTTGTCCCGAACGAAATCGATTTTAACCTTGTCGCCTTTCTTTTTGTCCTGCAACAGGGCACTCAAATCGTTCACGGACTCGACTTTCTTGCCGTCGGCCTTGAGGAGGATGTCGCCGACCTTGATCCCGGCCTTCTTGGCTGCGCCTTCGGACTCCAGGGCAGTGACCAGCAGGCCGTAGCCGTCCTTGGCGCCCCAGGCCTCGGCCAGCTCGGGGTTCATCGGCTCCAGGGAGACGCCGATATATTTGCGCTTCTCCCAGCGGTAGGAGGACAGCGGGTTGCCGGGCACCGGAGCGTACGGATTTCTGTCCTGGGGCCGGGTGGTGATCTGTGGGAAGAGCTGCGGGAAGAGGATCTCCAGCTCGCGCTGGGCGTTGGCCTCGCTGTACTCGCCCAGCTTGACCTTGACGTCCAAGGGCTTGCCGTCGCGTTCGATCTTGAGCGTGACTTCGGCGCCCGGTTTGCGGGAGCGGATCTCCTGGGCCAGGGCGTTGCCGTTGGTCAAGTCTTTGCCCTCGAATTTGATGAGGACGTCGCCGACCTTGATCTTGGCCTGCTCGGCCGGGCTCTTGGGATCGACTACGGCCACCACCAGCGGGCCTTCGGAGACATCCACCGAAACGCCCATCCAGCCGCGCATGACCTTGCCGTTTTTGCGGATATCGGTCGCGACAGAAATGACCAGGTCGACCGGGATGGCCAGGGCCATGCCCGCCGAGGGAGCCTCGCCGCGGCTGACGGCAAAGCCGGAGCCGACCGTCGTGCCTTCCCGGAACTCGAAGGCCACCGAGGCATCGTCGAAGTAGGCGCCCCGCAGCAGCCCGACCATCTTGCCTTCGGCGCTGACGACGGGAGCCCCGCTCGAGCCGGGGACGACCCAGACGTTCAACCGCGCCTTGTCGGGCGAGGCCGAGCTGACGATGCCCTGGGTGATCGAGGGCGTATGCTCGGGCGACAGCCCGACGACCCCGATCCAGACGCCCGGCCGCAGGTCACCGGTCTTGCCCAGACCGAGCGGGGTCAGGGCCGCTCCTTTAGCCTGAATGACGGCGATGCCCGTCTGGGTATCGAAGCCTTTGAAAATCGCCTGGTAGACCTTGCCGTCGGCCGTGGTGACCTGGATCGTCTGGTCCCGCGGCGAGATGAGCGCCGTCGTAACGATCGTCCCGTCCTTGTCGATGACGATTCCCGTGGCAATCTTGCGGATGCCGTTGCGGGCCTCGACCTTGACGACCGAGGGCGCCGTCATTTTGATGATTTCCTCGACCCTCTTCTCGTCGATGGCCGTCCGGGTGCCGGTAAAAGCCGGTCCGGCGACAGCCAGGGCGAGGGCGAGGGCCGCAAGAGTTTTGAACCGATGGTTCATCTTCCAACCTCCTAGTACTTGATGAGAGTGGGGGAAGCCTCGGACACTCGTTCCAAGATATAAACGGCGCCCGGCGCGTACGAGGCGTTCTGCAGGTCGCCCCGATAGTCGACGGGCTCGGTGATGGACAGGGGTTTCTGGCCGGAGTCGGCGTCGGCCATTGTGGCGGACGGCGCGGGTCCGCGCAGGACGAACAGGTTGAGCGCTCCCAAGCCGGCCAGCAGGACGACCGCGGAGACCGCCATCGCCCGCCGGAAGGCTCGGGCCCGCCGCAGGGCCGGCAACTGCCGGCGCCGGGAGGCCAACGCTTTGAGTACGCCGTCCTCGAATCCTTCGGGGGCGGAAACCCGGTCGAGCCGCTTGAGCTGGTCAAAGCTGTTCATCGATGATCTCCGTTTTGGGCAGTCCGGCCGCGTCTTGACGGGCCGATTCCAGGGACTTCTTGAGCATCATTCGGCCCCGGCTGATACGGGCCTTGACGGTCCCCACCGGCCGCTGAATGATGCGGGCGATCTCTTCTTGGGAATAGCCTTCGACATCCTTGAGCAGGACGGGGATGCGGTAGCGCGGGTTGAGCTTGGCCAAGGCTTGCCGGAGGTTCGCCGAGAGGCCGGAATCGGACGCTTCGCGGCTCGGCGTGCTCAAATCCGCGGTGGGCGGGAGCTCTTCGAACGAGACCAGCGGCATCCGCCGCCTTTTCTTGATATCCGTCTTGGCCAAGTTGGAGGCGATGGCGTAGATCCAGGACGAGAGAGGGGCGATCGGCCGGTACTTGTCGGCCTTGAAATAGACCCGGAGGAACGTCTCCTGGGAAAGGTCGACGGCCTTCTGGTAATCGCCGGTCATCTGGAAGAGAAAGTTCACAATTCTGTCCTTGTAGACTTGTACTATCTCGGCGAAGGCCCGCTCGTCGCCGTCCCTGACGAGGGCGATCAGCTGTTGTTCGTCCATGTCTACAATTCCATAACCATATGGGGCCGGAGCCCGTTGCATCTCAGAGTAGATTATAGGAGAATGTCCTTGATTTACAAATTAGATATATCTTAGTTAATCGGAGCGAGCCGAATGACCCAATCTCCGTCCGATTCGCCTCTATTCACGCCGATCAAGATCGGTGGGATGGAAATACCCAATCGCTTCGTCCGCTCGGCCACAGCCGAGTTCATGGCCGACGAAGACGGTTTCGTTACCGATCGACTCGTCGGCCTATTCCATGATCTCGCCGAAGGCGAGGTCGGGCTGATCATCACCGGGCACGCTTTTATCCGGCCCGACGGCAAAGCCGGGCCCTTCCAGACGGCGGTCTATGACGATCGGTTCCTCCCCGGCCTCAAGCGGATCTCCTCTACCGTCCACGCCTTCCCGAGCCGCATCTTCCTTCAGCTCGCCCATGCCGGCCGCCAGACCAAGGTCAAACTGGTCGGCGGGGAGCCGATCAGTCCTTCGGCCGTGTTCGAGCCGACGTTCAAGCTGACGCCGCGGGAAGTCACTCCAGTCGAGATCGAGAGCCTCAAGAACGATTTTATCCAGGCCGCCCGTCGGGCCCGCGAAGCCGGGTTCGACGGGGTCCAAATCCATTGCGCCCACGGCTACCTCCTCGGCAGCTTTCTCTCGCCCCACACCAACCGACGGACGGACGACTGGGGCGGTTCCACGGCCAAAAGGGCTCGGATCGTCCTCGAGATTATCGCCGGCATCAAGGCGATTTGCGGCAGCCTATTCCCGGTCATCGCCAAGCTCAATTCGGAAGACTTCCTGGCTTCGGGACTTCAGGTCGAGGAGAGCCTCGAGATCGCCGGGCTCCTTCAAGGCGCCGGCTTGGACGGCCTCGAAATCAGCGGCGGCATGACCGAAGCCGGAAAGGGATCGATCTGGCTGGGGGTGCGCCCGGAGGAGGAGGAAGGCTACTTCGTGGACGCCGCGGCCCGATTCAAGAAAGTCCTGCGCATCCCGGTCTTCGGCTTGGGCGGGAATCGGACTTTCGCCCGGATGGAAGCGATCATCCGCGACGGCCGGGCCGATCTGGTGTCTTTGAGCCGGCCATTCATCCGGGAGCCTCGGTTGGTGAGGGATTTTCGCCTCGGCCGTATTAAAAAATCCTCCTGCATCTCCTGCAGCAAGTGCCTCAACCCACGCGGCATCACCTGCGGCGAGCTCAAGGTGCAATCCAGGAAGGGGTGAATGGACCGTCGGCCGTTCTTCGCCATTCTCGTCTCGGCCGCCCTCTTTGGGGTCAGCCCACCTCTGGCCAAGCTTTTGCTCCGCGACACCGACCCGCTCGTCCTGGCGGGATTGCTCTATGCCGGCGCCGGGATCGGCTTGACTCTTTATAATCAGTTGCGCCCTCGCGGCAGCCATGCAGGAAGCGAGCCGAGCCCTCTCAATCGCAAGGACGCACCTTGGCTGGCGGGGGCCATCGTCTGCGGGGGGATCGCGGCGCCTATCCTGCTGCTCCTCGGCCTGTCCCGGCTGAGCGGGTTTTCGGCCTCGCTCCTACTCAATCTGGAAGGCGTCGCTACGGCCCTGTTGGCCGTCCTTCTCTTCGGCGAACCGGCCGGCCGCCGGACCTGGGCGGCCTTGGCGGCCATGACGGCCGCCGGCTTCCTCATGAGCTGGGACGTCTCGGCCGGACGGATATCAGCGCTAGGCGTCCTGCTTGTCCTCGCGGCGATGGCCGCGTGGGGCGCCGACAACAACTTCACCCGCATGATCGCAGATAAGAACCCGGTCCGCATCGCCCAAGTCAAAGGGCTCATCGCCGGAGCTTTCTCTCTCGGCTTGGCCGCATGGCTCGGTCGGCCGTTCCCTCACTGGACGTATTGGCTGGCAGGCGCAGCGCTGGGCGCTTTCAGCTACGGCATCAGCCTGGTCCTTTTCATCCGGGCCCTATCGGGGTTGGGGGCATTCCGGACCGGAGCCTTCTTCAGCCTTGGCCCATTCGTCGGCGCCGTCCTTTCGCTGGTCCTGCTTCGGGAGGCGCCGTCATGGCCTCTCCTGCCGGGCGTTCTGCTGATGCTGGCAGGGACGGCGCTCATCGTCCTCGAACGCCATGGCCACGCTCATCACCACGACCGGCTCGTCCATGCCCACCCTCATCATCACCATGACGATCATCACAATGATCATCATAGTCATCATGATCCCGAGCCCGAGAGACTGCCGGGAGGGCGCTCATCCGAAGAGCCGAGCCGCGGGCATGTCCACGAACACAGCCATGAGGAGAGAGAGCACAGCCACGCCCACTGGCCGGACATCCACCACCGGCACGGGCATTAACGCACCCGGAAGCGCGCTCTCAGCGCTTTTCGGCGATGATGTAGAGCTGGGGATCTTTGAATTCGAAGGGCGTTCCGTCGGGCGATCCGACGGAGCAAAGCACTCGAAATCCCGACGCGGCAAGCAATCGTCCGATCTCCCCCACCGTATAGACATAGTGCTCGGACGAGCGTTTCTCGACTCGGCCGTCCCGTATGAAAGTATAGTGCGTTTCAACAACGCTCCGTTCGCTATCGTAACCGTTGGCCATCAGGCAGGTGATGTCGCCGGCGGTGATCCATTCCCGCTCCCGGAAATCGGGCAGGACGGACTCGGCGGCCATGGCCGTATGGATGACGAATCGGCCCGCCGGCCGCAGCGCGGCCGCCACCCGCCGGCAGAAACCGAGCATGTCGTCGGGATCAAAATAACCGAAGCTGTTGCCGAGGCAGTACGCGCCATCGAAGGGTCCGCCCAGATCGACCCCGGCCAAATCCCCCAGGACGGCCTCGGCCGGCAGATTCGCCGCCTTAGCCCGCGCGTTGACCTCTTCGACGCAGGCCGGGGCAATATCGATGCCGCGAACCCGAATGCCCTCGGCCGCTAAGGCGAGAGCATGGCGGCCGAAGCCGCAAGGGACGTCCAAAACCGAAGATCCGGGGGCAAGAACAAGGGATTCCTTCAGAAACACTACCTCGGCCCGAGTCCATTCTTCGGGGACGGCGGCCTTCCAGAAATCCATGGCTACCCCGTCGAAGAACTGTTCATACCATTTCATAGCCACTCCTCATTCTCTTCGCCCGGCGGGCTCATGGTAGCACATCCCTTGATTCCCGGTCACCTGCGATGGCGCGGACCGGCGAATTCGGCTAAGATGAGGCCATCTTTTTTCGGAGGTCGCCGATGCGCATCCGACTCGCCGCTTGCCTCATCTTCGTCTTCGGCCTCGTCCAAGGCTGGGCCGCCCCCACCGCCGGACAGGCCGTCTTCAACGTCCGCGACTTCGGCGCCAACGGGCTCAAAGCCGGGAGCGCCCAGGCCGCCATCCAGAAGGCCGTGGACGCCTGCGCCGCCGCCGGAGGGGGTACGGTCTATGTGCCGCCCGGCGAGTACTCCACCGGCACCATTTTTCTCCGTAGCCGCGTCCGCTTCTTTGTCGAAGCGGGAGCAACGATCTACTCGATCAAGGATAAGGCGGCTTTTCCCAAAGACGCGCTATTCTATGGCGAAGACCTGACCGGGATCACCCTGGAAGGCCGGGGCACAATCGACGGGCAAGGCCGGTACGAATACCGGCTCAAAGGCGACCATGAAGACGACTTCATCTACCCCAACCAGGTCGAGATGGAAAAGCTCAATCTGCCCCTGACCCGGTCTTTCCCCAAAACCGACCAGTTCGGCAAGCTCGTCCTCCTGCTCCGCTGTGTGGACGTCCGGATCAGCGGCTTGAGCTTCCTCGACTCCCCGTCCTGGACCATGCACCTCTATGGCTGCGTCCGGACGGTCATCGACGGTCTGTATATCAAGTCCAGCCTCAAGGACGGGGTCTGGGCCGACGGCATCGACCCCGACGGCTGCCGCGACATGCGGATCTCGAACTGCACCATCACCACGGGCGACGACGCCCTGGTCTTCTACTCCATGAACTGGTTCGGGCCGGCCCTGCCCTGCGAGAACATTACCGTCACGAACTGCCGGCTGTCCTCGGCCTCCAGCGCCATCAAGTTCTGCGACGGCAACATGAACGCCGTCCGCAACGTAACCATCACCAACTGCGTCATCACCGATTCCAACCGCGGCCTGGCCTTTATGAACTTCGACGGCGGCGTCGTCGAGAACGTGGTCATCTCCGGGCTGACCATCGACTGCGTGCGCTACGACTGGTTCTGGTGGGGCGACGGCGAGCCGTTCCACTTCAACGTCAAGCAGCGGAAGCAGATCCACAAGAACTGGAAGCCGGAGGATGACCGGCCGGCCGGCGTCATCCGCAACGTCATCCTGCGCGACATCGTCGCCCGCGGCCGGGGCGCCAGCGTCTGCCTGGGCCACCCCGACAGCCCGCTGGACGGGATCACCCTGGACAACGTCAAGCTCTTCCTGATCCACGATCCCGCTTCGCCCTACGACAAGGCCGTCGATGCCCTGACCTTCCGCTGGGCCAAGAACCTCAAGCTGCGGAACGTGGAGATTTTCTGGGAAGGCGCGCCTTATACGCCTTGGAGGAGCGCCCTCCGCATCCAGGATGTTTTGGGTCTGGAACTGGATGGCGTGAGCGCGGGAAGGGCCCCTTTGCCCACGGCGGCCGGTGCTCCCGCGATCGTTCTGCACGACGTCCGGGACGTTCTCGTCCGTAACGGCCGTTCCGCCCCGGGCACCGAAACCTATGCGTCCGTCAACGGGGCCACCTCCGAGGGGATCGTCTTCCTGAACAACGATGTCCGGAACACCTTGAAGCCCTTCTTATCGGAGCCCGGCGTCAAACCCGGCGCGGTGCGGATTCTGGCGAATATCGAAAAATAATGGATTTATTCCCGATACCGGGAAATCCAAGCGGTTCGGAATACCGGCCAACGGCGAAACCGCTCGGGTTTAGACTTTTTTGCGAACCTCTTCGAGGGAACCCAACCCTCGCGGGGACGATCGAATCGACGTCCCAACGAGGACTGCGAAGCTCTGCGGGCGCCAAAGCGATTTTTAAATTCCGAAGGCGCCGAACACTTCTGATTTAATTGATATCACCACCCCAGCCCCTCCTTCGAAGGAGGGCTCAGGCAAGCGCCTTCGGCTGCATGTGCCGAGGCGAGCAGCGCAAAAAAGGCGTGAAAAACCCGCGCCGCCGGGCCGGTATTCCAAAACGCCTTTCCCGGTATCGGGAGATAATCTATAGAGCGATTAGCCTAAAAACGTTCCGTTTTCGTATTCTCGGAAGGCCTGATCCAATTCTTCCTCGGTATTCATGACGATCGGGCCGCGCCAAGCAACCGGCTGTCCCCAAGGCCGGCCCGAGATCAGGGCGAAACGCGCCCCCTCCGGCCCCGCCGTGGCCCGGACAGCCGGGCCGCTGCCGAAGAGCGCGGTCTGGCCCCGGACGACCCGCTCGGCGCTTGGACCGAATTCGGCGCTCCCCTCCATGACATAGGCGAAGGCGCCGTGCTTGGCTTCGATCTCCCGCACGAACGGGGTGCCGGGCGGCAGCGTGACATCCAGATATTCGGGGTTGCCAAAGATCTCCCGAACCGGACCGCCCACGCTTTGAAAGCGCCCGGCAATGATCTTGACCTCGGCGCCCTCCGGCGTCCGGACCGTGGGGATGGATTCGGCGGAGATGTCGCGGTAGCGGGGCTCGGTCATCTTGTGGGCGCGCGGCAGGTTGATCCAGAGCTGAAGACCGCGCAAGCCGGCGGCCTCCCGGCGAGGCATCTCCTGATGCACGATGCCGCGGCCGGCCGTCATCCACTGGACCTGGCCCGGCCCGACCGTTCCAGAGTTGCCCAGGCTGTCGCCGTGGTCGACATGGCCTTCCAACATATAGGTGACCGTCTCGATGCCGCGGTGCGGGTGCCAGGGGAATCCGGCCGTGTAATCGTCGGGATTCTTGCTGCCGAAATCGTCAAGCATTAGGAAAGGATCGAACAGCGGGACCTCCCGGAAGCCGAAGGCCCTCTTCAATTTGACGCCGGCGCCTTCGAGCGTCGGACGGGCGGCAAAGACTTTTTTCACCTTGCGTTCGGCCATGATCTCTCCTAATTCCTACTTATTACATAATATCATGGGAGAATAAGCCTGTCAATAACGCCCCAGAGCGGCCGGTACCGTCGGGATCGGTTGACGCCGTCCCGCCCCTTTGGTATGGATATCCAAGACCGCCGCCTCAAGGAGAGCCCCATGACCCGCCAACGGCCGCTATCTGCGGCCATTATCCTCCTCGTCTCGGCCCTCGCGATCCCCTCCGGCGCGCGCGCCCAAGCCGCTCCCCCGGTCATCGTCCACGGCCCGCTGCTGACCAATCCCGCCCCGAACGGGATGACGATCGTCTGGTTCACGGACAAGCCCTGCACATCATGGGTCGAATACGCGACCGGCGGCAACTTCCGCACCTTTCCCAGCTTCGGAGGCTTGATCCAGATCGCCCGGCCGGGAAGCCACGGCCTGATCGACGCCGACACGGTCCGGCACGAAGTCCGGCTGGCCGGCCTTGAGCCGGGCAAGGCCTATCGTTATCGGGTCGTCTCCAAGTCCATTCTCGCCTTCCAACCGTATGAAGTCGTCTACGGACCGGTGACGATGAGCGAGATTCGCGAATTTCGCACCCTCGACCTAAAGAAAGCGGCCTTCGGATTCGTCGTCTTCCAGGACCTGCACAACGACGCGGCCAAGCTGGCCGCCCTGGCGGCCAAGGCCGATCCCACGGCCGCCGACTTGATCTTCTTCAACGGCGACAACGTCGCCGACGCGGGCAAAGAGGAAGACGTTTTCGCGGACCTGTTCGATCCGGCGGCCCGCCGCTTCGCCGGGGCGGTTCCCATCGTCATGACCCGGGGCAATCACGAGACTCGCGGCGCCATGGCCCGCCGTCTCGAAAGCTATTTTCCAACCCCCTCCGGCCGCTATTTTTACGCTTTCACTCATGGGCCGGTGCGGTTCATTATCCTGGACTCGGGCGAGGACAAGCCCGACGATTCCCCGGTCTACGCCGGGCTGGCCGACTTCGATCGATACCGAGCCGCCCAAGCGGCATGGCTCAAAGAAGAGATTCAAAGCCCCGACTTCAAAAACGCCTCGTTCCGGGTCGTCTTCAGCCATATTCCCCCCTACGGTAAAGGCTACGCCTCGGAACAATTGACGGCCCTCTGGGGCCCGATCCTCAACGAAGGCGGCGTCGATCTCGTTATCTCCGGACATCTTCACTCCCTTTACCGATTCGAACCGGCGCCCGGAAAGAACGCCTTCCCGGTTTTAGGCGGCCCGACGGACGGCGTCATCAAGGCTTCGGCCTCGAATTCGTCTGTTTTATTGCAAGTTATTGACGTTAATGGAGTTGTCAAAGACGAGCTGACTGTCTCGGCCAAGCCGGGCCGCCGCTGAAGCCGGTCTGAAAACATGCAATTCGTTTGTTTTCTATAGATTGAGATGAATACGGAAACATCCGTCCCTCCGGCCGGCTCCACCAAGCCTTCGCCTATCCCTTGCCGCCGGACGCCTGGAAATTCTTTGTTAATATGGAACTCCATCACCCTGCATCTCGTCTATCGGAGTGGTGAGTGAACTTGGAAGCGATCATCAAGGATTGCCTGGAAGGCAATCAAGGAGCCTGGCGGATGCTGGTTGATCTCTATTCCAGAAAGGTCTTCAACATGGCCTTCCAATTCACGGGCAGCCATCAAGAAGCCGAAGACCTGACCCAGGACATCTTCATGAAGCTCTACCGCTCGCTCGGCAAGTTCGATCGGGACAAGAACTTCACCGCTTGGCTGCTGGCCTTGGCCAAGAACTTCCTGATCGACGAGTACCGCCGCACCAAATGGGAAAAGAAGAGCCGCGACGATTTCGAGGACCACGCCCCCACCCTGGCGGGAACGGACGACCCCGAGCGCGGCCTGGCCGAGGAGGAGACCCGCAAGCTCCTCTGGTCGGGGCTCGCCAAACTGCCGGCGGAGATCCGCATGGCGGTCATCCTCAAGGAGATCCAGGGCAAGACCTATGAAGAGGTCGCGGAGATCAGCGGCGTCCCGGTGGGGACGGTCAAATCCCGCATCAACCGCGGCCGACTGCAATTGGCCCGCATTCTCAAGGAATTCGGGGAGGACGAACATGACGTGTGACAAGATCCAAGATCTTCTGTCCCCCTATCTCGACGGTGAGCTCGACCCGGCCGCCCGAGCCGAGATGGAGGCCCATCTGGCGGCCTGCCCGGAATGCGCCGGCCTGGCCGCCCGGATGAGGACCGCCCTGGCCGCCTTCGCCTCCTTCCCCGAGATCGAGCCGAGCCCGGCCCTGCGGCGGCGCCTGCTGGCCATCCCCGAGCGATCCCGCCGCTTCAAGCTGGACCTGTCCTTCCTGCGGCGTCCCGCCCTGCAACCCGTCCTGGCCGCCGTTTCGGGGTTGCTCATTCTGATCACCGTCTATATCGCCGGTCCCGCCGGCATCCAGAAGGCCGTCAACCGCCAGTTCCACCGGAGCCTCGGCTCGATCGAGAAGCTCTATGTCCAGGCCGGTTCGGTCACCGATCGGATCGGCGAGTTCGCCGTCAACGTCTATGATTCGGCCAAGGCCGCCAACCCGATCGGCCGGGCCGAGGACCGATAATCGAAAGCCAACGGAGGTTTGCCATGACCGACAAGATCATCATCCAGAACCGTCCCCCCAAGTCGCCGGCCGCGGCCGGCATCCTGTCGGGGTTCTTCCCAGGCGCCGGCCAGCTCTACAACGGCGAGGCGCCCAAGGCCCTGCTCTTTTTCCTCATCTTCGCCGGCTGCATCTCGATGATGCCGCGCGGTCCGCACCCGTTCCTGCCCCTCATTTTCGCCGGCTTCTACTTCTACCAGATTATCGACGCCGTCCAGACGGCCAAGGCCATCAACGTCAAGGCCTTGGGCGAAGCGATGGCTGATCCGGCCGCCGTCCCGGCAGCCGGGCCCGCCCCCGCGCCGATCAAGGTCATCCCCGAGGGCTCGATCTTCTGGGGCCTGCTGCTGATGGGCATCGGTGTCGTCTTCCTGCTGTCCAACTTCGACATCCTCCAGATCGAGCGTGTGCTCGACTTCTGGCCCGTAGCCGTCATCCTCATCGGCCTCAAGATCATCTTCGACTCGCTCCGTAAGAGCGACTGACATTAAAAGGAGAAATCACCATGTCCCCTCGTCGCCGCAAAGACGCCCTGGTTTGGGGCATCATCCTGATCCTCATCGGCGCCGCTTTCCTGGCCGAAAACTTCATCAACATCGACGCCTGGGAATACCTCTGGAAGCTGTGGCCGGTCATTCTGATCATCTGGGGCGCCCAGAAGCTCATCGACGGGCTGCGCCGCAAGAAGCCGGCCGGATCCGACGAGATTCCCGCCTCGCCCCGGGATTGAGCCCATGCGCGCCCGCGAGATCGTCCTGGCCCTGCTGATCATCCTGGCCGGGGTGTCCCTCAGCTACTTCAAGTCGGGCCGCCTGTCCTTCGAGGGCGACGACTTCTTCGGCTGGTCCGGCCGGGAATTCCAGTTCGAAGAGACGCGGGACATTCCGGGACCGGCCCCGGCCTGGCTCGAGATCGCCAACAGCCACGGCGCGGTCGCCGTCGAATCGGCCGCGATCGATCAGGTCCGCATCGTTTTCACCAAGCGCGTTTGGCGCAAGGACGAAGCCGCGGCCAAGACGACGGCCGACGCGATCCGGATGATCGCCAACCAGTCGAGCGACCGCCTGATTCTGTCCACCAACCGGGAGGACTTCAAGACCAAACGCTTCGAAACCGACTTCAAGGTGCTCGTCCCGGCCGCCACCTCCGTTCTGATCAAGAACTCTTACGGCCCGGTCAAGGCTTCCGGCGTCGCCCGGGCCGAGCTGATCAACAGCCACGGCCGCGTTTCGGCCGCCCAGATCGCCGGCCCTCTCGTCGTCCGGACGAGCTACGAGCCGGTGGACGCGGACGGGATCGCCGGGGATTGCCGGATCGAGGCGCCGCACGGCGAGGTCAACGCCCACGCGGTCGAGGGCGACCTCATCATCGAAAACAGCTATGAGCGCATCCGGGTCGAACGCACGGCCAAGGCCCTGACCGTCTCCGGCTCGCACTCCGACATCCTGGCCAAGGACATCGGCGGCCGGGCCGAGATCGGCTCGTCCTACGAGGCCATCCGGGTCGTCGGCGCGCTGGACGTCAAGATCCGCGGCCTGCAGAGCGAGATCGAGCTTGCGGACATCAAGGGGGCGGCCGACGTGAGCAACGATCACGGCTTCGTCCGGGCCCGGAACGTGTCCGGCGGACTCAAGATTGAAGGACGCGACGTGGGCGTTTCGGCGTCCGGCATCGCCGGCCCCGAGATCAAGATTACGACGTCCTATCAGGACGTCGATCTTCTCGATTTCACGAGCCCGGCCGTGATCGTCCTCAGCCACGGCGACTTGCGCCTGCGGCCGCTGGGGCTGGCCGGGGCGGTGGACGTCCAGGGCAGCTACGCCGGGGTCGATCTGGAGTGGCCGGCCGGCGTCCGCGGCCCGCTCGAGGCTCGGACGACATCGGGCGAAATCAACTGGATGCTGGCCGAGAAGCCCGCCTCTCTCAAGACCAACGGGTCCTCGGAGGTCAAGGCTTTCACTGATGCGGCCGGCAAACCGGGCGTAACGATTGTTACAACCTACGGCGATGTCCGAGTCCGCGACGCCGGGAGCACGGACAAAAAGACGGACTGAACGGGGAAACGATCTCTGCCAGGGCGCGGGAAACCGCGCCCTTTTTATGGAATCCATTCCCATTTCCGGGGGATGGTAAGGCGGCACGGTGATCGGCCAACGGCGAAACCGCGCGGGTTTAGCCTTTTTTGCGAACCTCTTCGAGGGAACCTGGCTTTGCAGGCGCCGAGGGATGTTTGAGCACGACAAGATCATGGGGAACGAGACGGAGTGGGAGGCCTTGATGTATCGGGAAATCAGAGGTGCGGAGTTCCGCAGGCGCCGAGAAGAGTAGCGCAAAAAAGGCGTGAAAAACCCGCGCCGCCGGGCCGATCACTGTGACGCAGGCCCCGGAAATGAGAATGGAACATTTTTATCTGGCGGGAAGAGATCAGAGCAACTGGGTTTTGGAGCGGAACTGGACGATCCGCTGGCCCAGGCAGCCGTTGATCTTGATGTTGAACAGCGAGATCAGGTTCGTCAGATCTTTTTTATACTTGGTCACGTAGCGGACGAACCCAATCTCCGCCTTAAACCGGAGCAGGTTCTCGAACTCCGCTACTTCATCGTCGAGCTCGATCAGAAAATGATTGATGGCCCGGTACTGGGCGTTGATCTCGATCAGGTCCTTCTCATCGAGCTTGGCGTAGTCCGGTACGGGCGGCAGGGATTCCAGGATGGTCGCGCTCTCCGTCGCCAGCTCACCGATGGACTCGCGGATCTCCTGGAAGAACGATTTATAATCGAGCGGCCGCCGCAGCTTCTCTTGGCCCCGGTCGACGAGACGATCAGACTGGTCCTTAAGAGCGGTGATATGCTCGCGAATGCCGTAATACTTGCGCTTGAAGCTGAAGAGGTCGACAAAGTCGCGACCGATGTAGATCTTGTCCTCGTAGTGGGAAAGAAGCTCCATCGGAGACTGGGTGTAGTATTGAACCTCGTAGCGCCGGCCGTGCGATTCCGTCTCGCGCAGGCGGGCCAAGACCAGGCAATCGTTCTGCTCCACGAAATAGCTGTTGACGTCCAGCAGGACGGAATAGACCGCCAGGTTCTGGATCAGGCTCTCTTTGACGTAATCGAGGATGGCTTCCCGCTTGGAGATCAGCTCGGCCACCCGTTCGTTCGCCTCAGGCAGGAGGACGGAATAGGAGGGCGAGAGGAGGCAGAGTACGGCGCCCGTCCCAAGCTCCATATGCAGGTTTTTGTGGACTTTCTGGCGCAGGTCGTCCAGGGCGATGGGCTTGAGGGGGGGAAGCTCCCGGGGATCGAGCTTGAGAAGGGCTTCGACTTCGTTCATAAGGATCGGCTCGATCTTAACACCGGCCCCCGCAAAAATCAACGCGGGTCGGCGGCCTCGGGAGCGTCGCGGCCTTCGAATGTCCAGGCCGGATTGGCGTACTTGCCCGCTTCCAAGGTTCGGATGGCATCCCAATCGGATGGCCCAAGCTCGAGCGGCAGGAGCGACACGCCGAAGAAGTCCGCGAATCCGGCGGTCAGCCGTTCGACCGCCCAATCGAAGTCCACATCGCGGCCCAGCTCCCGCGAGAGGGACGTCATTCGAATTCCCCCCTCGCCTTTGTAGAGCGAGACCGCCCGCAAAAGCTCTATGTCGTGGGCCAGCGGGATTGAGCCGTGCTGGAGGAAGCGCCCGCCGGTCCGCTTTTGGGCCGAACCGACGATCTTCAGGCCGCCGATCTCGATCTCGTCCTGGGCGGGCAGGGAAAAGCAGGGCATCGTCCCCTTGGCGTAGAAAGGCGGGGCTTTGTCGGCCAGCGCGGCTTTGAGGCCCATCCCTTCCAGCCCGCGGACGAGGGCCTGCGAGATGCGCTTGTACGAGCCGCCCAAGGTGTCGGTGAACGTCGCGACATCGTTCGAAGTCACGGAGTACGTGACCTCCTGATGGTGCAGGACGAGCTTGCCGCCGGTGATACGGCGGACGATGTCGATGCCGTGAGCCCGGCAGAACTCGGGGTCGACGACCCGGGCCGCGGTCTGGCCCGCCCCCAGCGAGGCGGTCGGACGCTCCCACTGGTAGAAGCGCAGGACGGTCCGGGGCGTCTCGCCGAGCGAGGCGAGGAGATGCCCGTCCACGGCCATATTGAGCGAGCCGGGGAGCGGGCGATCGTGGCGCAAAATGAAGAATTCGGGAGCTTCGTTCATGGTTCTCGTTAGGCCGGAGAGTCAGAGCGGGCAATGGGACTCGAACCCACAACACCCGGCTTGGGAAGCCGGTACTCTACCATTGAGCTATGCCCGCTCTCACTCCCCGGACCGGGGAATGGACGCTTAAGCAGGTCTATGTTTTAGCCGGAAAGGGCCGAAAAGTCAACGGCCGCGCCACGGCCGCGCCACCCGCGGCGCCTTGACCGCGTCGGGGGTGCGTGGTATGAAACAGGGAAATCCCCCGTCGTCGGGGCGAAAGGAGAGGCTCATGAGGAAACACCGTTCGATCGCCGTGGCGCTGTTCGCCGGCCTGGCTATAATCTGCCTCGCGGCTGCCGTTCCCGCCGCGCAAAAAGCATCCGCCGGCCCGGCCGTTCTATCCATCCGGGATCGGGCGGCCTTGGTCCTCAAGACCGTCCAAAAGCGCCTGGACACTCTCCTCCCCCGAATGATGCGTGAGACGAAAATCGATATGTGGGTGATTTCCTGCAACGAGGACAATCTCGATCCCATTTTCGAGACCATGATGCCCTTCGAGAACTGGTGCCCGATCACCCAAATCCTCGTCCTTTACGACCGGGGGCCGGAGAAGGGCGTGGAGCGGATCAACGTTTCGCGCACCGATACCCAGGGTCTATTCGTCAACGGCTGGGACGCGGCCGCCTTCGACGCCAAGAAGGGCGAAAGCCAATGGGAAGCCTTCGGGCGAATCGTGAAGGAGCGGAATCCCAAGAGGATCGCCCTCAACGAGGGCGAGGTTCAATGGGTAGCCGGGGCCCTGACCACGAATCTCAAGAAGCGGATCACGGCGGCTCTCGGCCCCGAGCTATCCTCCCGCATCGTCTCGGCCGAGCCGTTGGCCACCCTGTGGGGCGAAACGCTGCTGCCCGAGGAGGTCGAGATCCAGGAGCAGGCAGCCGCGATCTCTCACGCCATCATCGCCGAGATGTTCTCCAACCGGACCATCACGGTCGGCCAGACAACGGCCGACGATCTGCGCTATTTCTACTGGCAGCGCGCGGCCGACCTCGGGCTCAAGGTCTCTTTCAGCCCCTTCGTCACGATCCGGGCCCGCAGCCCGGAGACGCTGGCCGCCTACGGCAAGGATGACAAGGCCATCCGCCCCGGCGACTACATCCACTGCGATGTCGGCGTCAAATATATGCGCTGGAACAGCGACAATCAGGAAGTGGCCTATGTCCTGAAGCCGGGCGAAACAGATGCCCCCGAGGGCTTGCGGAAGCTCTTGGCCGAGGCCAATCGCCTGCAGGACGTCTATTGCGGCGAATTCAAGGCCGGCCTGACGGGCAACGAACTGCTCGGCCGGATCCTGGCCAAGGCCAAGGCCGTCGGCATTCCCGGGCCCAAGGTCTACAGCCACTCGCTGGGGTTGTTCCTGCACGAGCCCGGTCCGCTCATCGGCCTGCCCTGGGAGCAGGTCAACAACGTCGGCCGGGGCGACGTCAAGCTCGTCCCCTGGAGCGTCTTCACGGTCGAACTGAGCGCCACGGGGCCAATGCCCGACTGGGGCTTGGCCGAGCTGCGGGTGCCGATCGAGCAAGACGTCGTCTTCACCGGCGAGAAAGTCGCCTTTCTCGACGGGCGGCAGACCGCCTTCCACCTGATCCGGTGATCTCGGGCAGCTCGGCCGCCGGAGGATCAACGGACGATGCCGGCTCCTATCGGGTAGGCATCCGAGACCTTCACGGGCAGCTTGCCTGAAGGACTCAGCTCACCCTTAAGCAGCTTGATGAACGAATCGAAGTAGACCGGCTGGTTGCCGAACCAGCCCTTCTCGGCGTATCCGACGGCGAAAGCCGCGACGTCTACGATCTTGCGGATGATCTGGGGATTGCCGTAGGACATGGCGATCACGGCCTTGGGTTTGGCCGCGATGATCTTGCGCAGGAAGGCCAGATCGCCGTCGCGAAGCGGTGCCGGATCGCCCAGCCGGTTGCGGGGCACAAACAACGAGACGATGATCAAATCGGCCGCTTCGACGGCGGGCCAGGCTTTCTCATAGTAGGCCGGGTCCAGGTCGGGACGCAGGGTATAGCTTTTGATCCCGGGGAACGAGGCGGCCAGCTTGGCCGTCAGGACGGCCGGCGAGGGATCTCCATCGGCTTTCTGGACTGCGATCTGGACCATCTTCTCCCCCGCCAGGCGGCTCGCCGGCAGAGGCAGGAGGCCGTCGTTCTTGAGAAGAGTCAGGGACTTGTCGGCCGCTTCCTGGACGGCGGCCAGGTTGCCCGGCGTCCCGACGAGCGCGTTGACCCTGCTCTCGTCGACGAAGCGGTTCTTGGGCAGGCCCAGCCGGGCCTTGAGCTCGAGCAGCTTGAGGACGGCCTCGTCGATGCGGGCCAGCGGGATGCGCCCGTTCTTCACGGCCTCGATGAGCGCCGCCGCCGCGCCGAACGGATCCTTGGGCTTGAGCACGATGTCGTGCCCGGCCTCGACCGCCAGGACGGCGACTTCGTTCTCGCCGAAGCGCTTGACGACGTGAGGATACCAGAGGTCGTCCGAAGTCACCAGGCCCTTGAAGCCGAGCTTGCCGCGGATCCAATCCGTGGCCAGCTTCTTCTCGACGCTGGCCGGCAGCATCGATCCGCCCGTGACCGAGGGCACCGCGATGTGCTCGGTCATGATGAACGAAACGCCGGCATCGACGGCGGACTTGAAGGCTCGCGTTTCCTCAGCCTCATAGGCGGCCGCCGGCTTGTCCACCTGCTGCCAATCGGCCACACCGGGAATGACGGCCACATCGCCGCGGCCGGGGAAGTGTTTGGCCGTGTTGAGCATGCCGCCGTCATGGTAGCCGCGAACGTAAGCCCGGACCATGCGGTCCAGCCGGTCGAAGTCTCCGCCAAAGGAGCGAACGCTTTCGGCCGGGTTGTCGGGCCGGACGGCGATATCGACGACGGGCGTATAGGTCAGATGGATGCCCATGGCCCGGCCTTCCGTGCCCCCGATGCGCGCCAGGCGGTACATGAGGTCATCGGACGCAGCCGCGGCAAAGCCCATATTAGCCGGAAATTCGCTGGCGCCCGTCACTTGCTGGCCGGGCCCGCCCTCGAAGTCCGCCGAGATTAAAAGCGGGACGGCGGCTTCCTTTTGCAGCCGGTTCAGGAGATGGGCCACGTCGCGGGGCGTGCCGCCATAGAGAACGAACATGCCCACGCCGAGATCCTTGGCTTGCTTGATCCAACCGGCCAGCCGCGGGTCGTCGTCCGTGATGTACCCGGCAGCGATGTCTGGGCAGATCATCTGGCCGATCTTCTTCTCCAACGTCAGCCCGGCCAGCGTCTGGGCCGCCCAGCGCTTGGCCTCCTGGGCGTCGGTCCAG
>JAPKZJ010000121.1 GCA_026393855.1 Candidatus Aminicenantes bacterium | reverse complement strand
GCTGATCCTTGACAAGGGCGAAGTCCACATCAAGTCCGGCTTCATCACGGGGGAGGATTTCTACGTCATCAAGATCGCTTCCGGCTTCTACGGCAATCCCGACCGGGGCCTTCCGTCCGGCAACGGCTGCATGCTTCTTTTCAAACAGAGCACCGGCGAACCCGTTGCCGTCCTGCTCGACGAGGGCCATTTGACGGATGTCCGGACCGCCGTTGCCGGCGCGATAGCGGCCAAATACTGCGCGCCCCGCAAGGTCGAGCGCATCGGCATCGTCGGCGCGGGAGTCCAGGCGAAACTTCAGCTCGAATGGCTAGCGCGCGTAACGGACTGCCGGGACGTCCTGCTATGGACCCCCTTTCCAGGCGAGATGGGGAACTTCAAGCTGGATATGGAAGCCCGAGGCTTTGCGGTAGAAGCCGCGATGGATGCGCATGAGATCCTGTATACATGCAATTTGATCGTCACAGCAACGCCGTCGAAACGCCCCATCCTCTTGGCCTCAGACTTGAGGCCGGGCACTCACATCACCGCCGTCGGCTCGGATACTCCGGAAAAACAGGAGCTCGATTCGGACATCCTGGCCAGGGCCGACGTGGTCATGGCCGACAGCCTGTCCCAATGCCGGCTGCGGGGCGAGATTCACCAGGCGCTCGAATCGGGCCGGATCACGGAAGATCGCTGCATCGAGATGGGAGCCGTCATCTCGGGCCGGGAGAAAGGCCGAACGTCGGAAGACCAGATCACGGTCGTCGACCTGACCGGAGTAGCCGTCCAGGACATCACCATCGCTTCCGCGGTCTACCGCACGCTCAAATGAGCGAACGCTTCAGCTGGAAACCAAAAATCGGCTAAATCGTTCTTCCAGGGCCTCTCTATCCGGCCATTCATCGCGCCTTCGAGGCAGGATGATCCGCGTGTCCTGAAATGCCTGCAATCCCCACTGAAGCATCGGGCCATGGGAGGATCCTTGGCTTGAAAATGCCTTGCGGTCCCAGCAGACAAATCCTCTCCCCTTTATAAAAGAAACCTTGCGCCAGAATCTGAAACGAAAGGACTTCACCCTCCCGTTCGATCTGCTCGGCCAAAAAATCAAAGGCTGCGAGACGGATGTTTCTGTCGAGTTCGATCTCGTCGTAATTCATCCCAGGAACCGTTCCTCGTTATGCCACATCAATTGCTTAGCATCAGGGCGTTTAGCCGGATCATCCGGGACGATCAAACGCGCACCGGCTAGTTTCAATTTGCCTTGCTTCTGACCAATATCGCTCCGGGCGGAACCAATGCAATAATTCCTTCGCCCGTGCGTCTTGAATAGTGAGGAACGCGATAGGACAATACCGGCATGGACGGTTGGACCACACTCTTGAGGGACAAGCGAGACGCGTTCGTCGGCTACGTCCGCCGCCGCATCGGCGAGGCCGCCGGCCATGACGCCGAGGACATCGTCCAAGACGTCATGGTCGGACTTTTCGATCGAGCCGATCCGACGATCCCAATTCGGGACCTCGGCGCGTTTGTCTATCAGGCTCTGCGCAATCGGATCGTCGATCGCTTCCGGAAGCGGCGGGATGATCTTCCCCTGTTGGAAGAGATTCTCGACACCGGCCTCGACCCCACGCTCGAGTTCGAACGGCGGGAAATGCTCGACGAAGTATTCATCGCCATGGATGGTCTAGCCGCCGAGGAAAAGGCGATCATCTTGGCGACGGAATTGGAGGGACGGACATTCAAGGAACTGGCGGCCGAATGGGAGGTTCCGATCGGAACCTTGCTGGCCCGCAAGAGCCGAGCCCTCGACAAGCTTAGGAAAGAACTGACCGGTCAGACGATCAACGACGAAAAAAGGAGTCTCAAATGAGTCATCGCGAGCATCTACGCGAGCCGGGCCAGGCGGCCCGGCACGGGCGAAAGGCGCTCCATATCGCCGGCCTAGTGCTGGGCGGAGTGGCCTTGGCGGTCCTATTCGCATTTCTGTTCGGCTTGGTTGTGCAAGCCCTTTGGAATTGGCTGATGCCGGGCCTCTTCGGGTTCAAGACCATCACCTACTGGCAGGCGTTCGGCCTCGTCCTGCTGGCCAAGCTCCTCTTCGGCAGCCACGGGCAAGTCCACAAACGCCACCACGACCGATTTGAACGGCACGTCCACTCCCGCTTTGGGAAGTGCCGCGGCGAAGCGGACGGCCCTGCCGGGATTGACGGCGTTCCCGGCAACGGCAAGCACTGGCGTCATTTCCGAGAATATTGGCAAAGCGAAGGCCGGGCGGCGTTCGATGCGTATCTCCAGGAGAAGGAATCCCGGGAAGCCGATCCGACCCCTTCCAAATAGCGGCCGCAGCTAGAATCCCGCCCGGGGCTGCGCGGTGCCGGACCTCCGACATCGCGGGCCCCGGGTTTATTTTGGGCTGCTTTTCGATGAATGCGATCCGCGGTGAGAAACCACGCGGGAATTCGCGTCTCCCATTTTGAACGCCCGCGCCGGGCGGTCTGATCATATTGAAGGCCGAACGGGCGTGGCTTAAAAACGCAGCCGTTTTCAAACCCTGGATCATGCGACTTGACAATTACACATATGCGTGTATATTGAATATGAAGCGTCGCGATTTGGAGAATAAGCTTCGGGCTCTTGGCTGGAAGATTTGCCGTCCAGGCGGCCGCCACGACATTTGGATCCGAGGCGATTGCGAGATCGCGATCCCCCGGCATCGAGAGATCAACGAATACACCGCCAAAGCGATCCTGCGCTCAGCGGAGGGAGGACATTGATGAGATTCGCCGGCCGCACGTTCCGATCGGGCCGATTCTGGGCCGCCGAAGTCCCGATTTTGGATGTCGTCACCCAAGGGCACTCGCTCGCAGACGCCCATAGGATGATCGCGGATGCCGTTGAATCCCTTGTCGGCCTTCCAGACTTCAAAGCGCGAGTTTATGGCGGCGCCGGGGGCGTTTTCGAGGTTGGAGCCTCAAACGAGGCTCTACTGACCGCCCTTCTCCTCCGCAGAGCCCGGGTAAGATCCGGCTTGAGCCTGGCCCAAGTGGCCGCCCGGCTGGGGGCCAAGTCCGTCAACAGCTATGCCCGCTATGAACAAGGCCGGTCCATTCCAAGCGTGACCAAGCTTTCGCAGCTCTACGCCGCAGTAGGTTTGAAGGCGGACTTTGTGCTTATCGAAAGCGGGGTTTGATCCGGCTTTCGCCGTCTTTGACAGTCCATCGCGGCGAACGCTATTCTCCCTTCCCATTCAAGGGGGAAACATGAAAGCGATCGCCGCCGCTACAGCTTGATCGACAGGTTGTCGAACCAGGCGGTATGCCAGCCGCAGCCGAACCCGGCCAGGCCGCGCGTATAGGTCGAATCCGAAATCGAGCCGGCCTGGGTCGCGTTGACATAGGCCGTGATCCGATCGCCGCGGCAGCGGATCCGCAGGGTGTTCCATGCACCCGGCTTGAAATCGCAAGTCCCGGAGGCCAGGACATAATCGCGATAGAGATAGAAGCTCCCGTCGAAGTGGACTACGAGGTTCAGGGTTTTGGGGTCCTTCTCCTTGGCCATAAAAGCCCCGACCCCGGGCAGCGCTTCAAGGATGGATTTGTCGAGGGCCATGATCTCCGTGTATGGGAAGATTCTGGCGTTCTTCGTGTGGTCGCTGAACGAATACCGCAGAGTCGGCCAGTCCTTGTCGATATCGATTTTGTCGAGCAACAGCAGATCCATGTTCTTGCCGAGCGTCCAACGCCCGTCGCTTCCGACCCGAAGCCAGTAGCCCAAGGGCGGCTGGATCTGATGCTGGATGACCTTGGCGACCCGCCCATAGATCACGGCCGTCTGGCGCGGCGCCTCCAGCATGACGTCGACGGCGGCCTCATAGTCGGTCATGTCCGGATCGCCGATGAGGGTGACGGGCTCGGAATTGAGATGGAAATGCCACTCGATGCCCACGGCCGGGATGACCTGCTTGAGAGCCATTCCGCCGCCCTTCGGCTGGACCTCGAATACGCCGGCCTGATCCTGGGTGTAGCGGGGCAAGGCTTCCGCGGCATAGCCTTCGAAATCGTCCTCATACGGCACGGGAAACGCGGACGGGGCGAGAGGCGCGAGGCCCTCGTCCCCTTTCCGCTGGCCCGTCGTGGTCGTCAGGCTGAAGATGGCGTCCTTGCTCAGCACGATATCGATGCGGCCGTTCTTCGGCTTGACGACTCCGACTTTGACGAAGGACTTGGCCGCATCGGACTTCCAGATGCTGAACTCGCGCCCAGCGAATTCGGGCGCCAGCGCCAGGCCGATCGCTTGATCCGCCTTGGCCTCCCCCGTTTCCACGATCAGGCTCATCTCTTTGCCGTCGGGCGCAAGAAGCGTCGTGAAGCTCGAGCTTCCGTCCGACGTCAGCCCGCAGCCGGCTTTTAGGTAGCGCCATCCGGGATCCGCGAACTGGGTGAAATGGGCCACCGCCCACAGCGCCGGCTGGACTATATAATATCCCGACCAGGGCGTCGCGGCCCGCATGATGCCCGAGCCGGGGATGGGCAGGATGTCCGAATAAGAAGTGACCAGGCTCCAGAAGATCGTCTTGGTCATGCCGTAGTCGATGAAATTGCGGTTGAAGCGCCGGGCCAGCTTCTTGGCCCCCTCCCAATCGCCGCGCCAAGGCCCGTCCTCGGAGGACCAGACGGGCTTGCCGGTCTTTAGCAAAAGGCCGGCGTTGAAGCCTTTCGGATGGCCCGATTGGTAGTGGCTGCCGAGGATGTCGACCGCTTCGAGCAGGGCCGGATCCTTGAGCATGTCCTCGGCCACAGACCAGGCAGCGACTTCATCCGAGGCGACGATCTTCGCCGGCAAGCCGTGCTTTTTCAGCTCGGACTTCAGGAGCTTGATCCAGCCGTTGTTCCGCGGCCGCTCGTAGGCCCAGGCCCGCTCGTTCCAGACGCCGACGTAATCGACGTCCACGCCGTGCGCCTGTTTGGCGATCTCCAGAAAGCGCACGATATAGTCGGCATTGTCTTGAGAGAAAAACTCCCCGTTCCCGATCCACCCGGGCGCTCCCCACTCGAGGGCGTCGAGCCGAATGGCCGGGTTGCGACGCCGGGCCTCCTTCATCAAGCGATACTCGTAGCCGCGCTCGTAGTAGGCGGGCTGGGGATGATCGAACTCCTCGCGGGTGTGGGCGAAGGAAGGCTCGGTGCCGTCGGTCGAGTTGACGTCGCCGCCGATCTCGACCTTGAGATGCTGAAGCGAGGCGCCGAAGCGGGGCTTGAAGAGAAAATCCAGGATCTGCGAGCGCGACGGCTCCGGGTAATCGAAGAGAAGCCGCGACGAGGCGCCCGCGGAGAGAGCGCCGAGGCCTTCGAATACGGGGCCGGGATCGAGAGCCGTCAAATCGATCGTCAAGACACCCGGCTTGGCCGCGGGCGCTTGGGTCGTTTGGGGCGCCGACGCGCCCACGATGGAAAATAAGGAAACGGCTAGGAACAGCGCTGCGGCTATCGTCTTTCTCATGATTGCTCCGACGGGTAGACGAGTCCCCATTGGGCCCGGATTTTGTCCATCGTCTCCATAATCGAAAGCGTCTCGGCCCACGGCATGACCGGGCTTTCGGTCAGCCCCTGGCCCAAACAGCGCATGACCTCGGCCGCCTGGTAGTGCAGGCCGTTGCCGCGGTAAGGCGCGTGGATCGCCCGGGGGTGGCGGCCCTCGAGCGATTCCCTCAGGCGCGAGACCGCGGGTATCATGCGGGCCGCCCGGCGCAGCCAAGCCATCTTCTTCTCCCCCATGTCCGCGATCATGTTGACGCCCAGCGAGATTTTCCGGGTCCGAAAGAACGGGGTATAGATCTTGATGATTCCCTTGTCGCCGGCGATGACGGCCTCGGTCGGCGTCGTCATGGTGACGCAGGCGTTGAGCGACGCCAGCCGGCCGCCGGCATATGAAAGGATGATCGCGTCCTGCTCGTCGACACCGGTGGGGCCGATGCGGGCCGTTGAAGAGATCCCCTGCGGCGCGCCGAAGACCATCGAGGCCAGCGAGATCGGGTAAATCCCGACATCCAGCAGGGCTCCACCGCCCAGATCCGGATTGTAGATGCGGCTCTTGGGATTGAACGGGGCCTTGAACCCGAAATCGGCGGCCAGCCAGCGCGGCTCGCCGATCGCCCCCTCGGCCAGCATTTCGCGCACCCTGACGATCGCGGGCAAAAAC
>JAPKZJ010000120.1 GCA_026393855.1 Candidatus Aminicenantes bacterium | reverse complement strand
TCCATCCACTCGACGCGGTACGTTTCCGGATACCCGAAAACGATGTCATCATTGGATGCCAAGGCCCAGTCCACAAGCGGAGCCGCGACGTTGTAGGGAGAGCCGATATCGACGGATCGTATGTCTGTTCCAGCCATCATTTCCGCATCGAATCGTTTGAGAACATCCCAGCGATGCTCCATATCCTGGATCTTGATGCTATCCAGAATGATCGAACCACGCGAATCGATGGCGGAATTCTGAGAGCGCCTGGCATCGTCCGCAGAGAGGTTTTTAATATGTTTTCCCTGGCTGTCGAAGATGACGAATCCAAACTTCACATCTTTCACGAAGAGGCGGTTGTTTCTCCGATCGATCATCATCCGGTAGGGATCCATGAACTCCCCCGGGCCTTCCCCTTTGCGGCCGGTCGAACGCACATATCCGCCTGATTTATCAAAAACTTTCACTTGGAGTGACGTCCCATCCAAGACGTAAATTCGCCCGATAGAATCAACAACGATAGAAGAGATTTCCCCCAACATAGCGGGTTCTTTCGTCTCGCCGCCCCCGATCGTCAATTCCTCTTTGAGCATCAGAATCGGGTCTTTATAAATCGGCGTCTTGGGATTCCGGACAATTGTCACATCTCCGTCTTTGACTATTGTCCCCTTCCAGATCTGGGCGGAAAGCGCCGCGGAGAAAGCGGCTAGGAACACCAGCAGAGCCACGGTCCGTCTCATTTTTTTGCTTAGAACTCATAGCCCCGGAACTTGAGCCCCTTGGACTTGATCGTCGTGCCCATGGCCTTCTCCAGCCGGGCCTGGGCGATCCGGTAGCCGGTGACGGCCTGGATCTCATCGGCCTTGGCCTGGTCCAGGCTGCGCTGGTAGCTGAACAGCCACTCGCTCCCGACCAGCCCCATCTGGTACTTCTGGCTCTCGGCTTCGACCCGTTTCTCCATCAGCTCGCGGTAGCGGGCCGAGGCTTCGATCTTGCGGCCGGCCACGTCCAAATCCTTGACCGCCTCGAGGACTTCGACTTCGAGGTTCTTGCGCGCCCTTTCCAGGCTCAAGCGGGCCTGATCTTCCGCCAATCGGGCTCGGGCCAGCGAGGCCCGCGAGAAAAGGCTCCCCAGCGGGATAGTCAGACTCAGGTCGAAGGAGACGTTTCGGTAGTTCTGTTTGATCAGGTCGCGGAAGGAGTCCATCCGCCCACCCACGATCTTGTCCAGGATGATTCCGCTCAGAGGATTATTGTCCTGAAAGATGTACTTGATGCCCGACTGTCCGGGGTTCCAGATGGAGAACCTCAATTGCAGGTCGGGCAGAAGCTGGTTGCGGTTATATCGGACGTCGAGGGCGGCATCCGCGATCCGGCTCTCGGCCTGGGCAATCTCCGGCCGTTCGGCCCGGGCCGCGCGCATAGCCTCGTCCAGGGGGACGGTTCGTCTTTCCGCCGTGGGCCTGTCGGCCGGAATGATCGGCACCCGGGTCTCCGCCTCCCCCTCCCCTGTCTCGACAGGCAGGTTGAGCAGGCTCTTGAGCCGGTTTTCCATCTTTTCCAGGCTGGCCCGGGCCGAGAGAAGCGCCGTCTCGCGCGAAGCCACTTCGGTCTCGGCGCTCAACACGTCCACCGCCGATTTGGAGCCTATGCGGGCGGCCTCGACATTGCGGGCCAGGGTATCCCGGCTCTGAACAAGTGACGCCTCGAGGACCCGCAGGCTCTCCCGCGCATAGACGAGATTCCAGTAGGCTTCCTCCACACTGTAGACCGTGGTCAGCACAGCCGCCTTAAGGATTTCGACGGACTGGTCGAATTGGCGCTCGGCCTTGGTGGTCTCGTAGCGGTTGATGGCCGGCCCGAACCCCTTGAGAAGCTTTTGGGCCAGGCTGAAGCGCAGCTCGCTGTAGTAGGAGGGGTTGACTGTAGTGTAAGCCCGGGTCGTGTCGGTCCGTTGCGAATAAGCGCTCAAGGTCAGGTCCGTTCCCGTCACGAGGTGCTGCGATAGGCCGAAATTGAAGTAGTCCCGCTTGGTCAGAACCGTCGGACCTTCCACACCCCAGGTGGAAGGGATCTTCTGATTCCCGTACTGGGACGTGGCATCGAATTGCGGCAGGAATTGGTCCTTCGTGCCGCGGCGGGCTTCCTCGGCCATGGCCGGGTTGATCGCCTCGATCGAGAGGTCGAGGTTGGATTTTAGGGCCCGCTCGATGCACTCGGCCAGGGTTAAGGCCAGCGGTTTGACCTCGGCCGATTGGGCCGGGGGGCTTTGCGCGGCCGCCGTCGCGGCCAGGAGGAGGATCGCCAGTGTGATCGTCCGGAATCGTTTAACCATGTTCGCCTCGAATCGTTCCGGGTTCGCGTCCCGGCCGGTCAGTTTTTGACGACGACTTTGGCGTCGTGGGCTAAAGTGAAATGGCCCGCGACGATGACCTGTTCGCCCGGATGGAGGCCCCAGCCCGGCTCCGTACTGGGCAGGATCTCGGCCACCTTCTCGTTCTCCAGCCCGATCTCGACGTAGCGCCACTTGGCCACGCCCCCCTCGACAACGAAGACCAGCTTGCGGCCGCTGCGGATGAGGACGGCGTCCTGGGGCACGACCAGGCGGTCCTTGTAGATATCCGCCGCGATCTCCACCTCGGCGTGCATGCCCGGTTTGAGCTCCTCCGAGCTGTTGGCCACGGAGACATAGACGGTGCAGGTGCGGTCCTCGGCGTTGACGACCGGGCTGACCGTATCGACCGTGCCTTTAAACGTCTTGCCCGGATAGGCCGCGAATTGGAGGTCCACCGTGCGGCCGGCCTGCATCTTGCCGATCTCGCTCTCCAGGACTTTGGCCTTGACCTTGATGCGGGAGATATCGACCAGGGTGAAGAGCTCGCGGCCGGCATCGATGCGCTCTTGGGGCGAAACCTTGAGGTCGGTGATGATGCCGGCGTAGGGCGCCCGGATGCGGGTTTTCTCCAGGTCCAGCCGGGCCAGCTTGACGTCGATCTCGGCCTGGGTCAGGTTTTTCGTGGAGGCCATGATCTCCTCCTTCTTGCGCCCGGCTTCGATCAAGGCCAGCTCGTAATCCTTTTGAGCCCGCTCCAGTTCGGCTTGAGCCACCAGCCCCTTGCCGAAGGAGAGCGAGACTTTCTCATATTCGGCCTGGGCCTTGGCCAGCTTGTCCAGGGCCGCGGGAGAGATGGCCTTCTCGGCTCCGGCAAACTGCTTCTCCAGGAAGAGGTCGGAGAGGTACTTGAGCCGCATCGCCTCGAGCCGCTCCAGCTTGAGCGCATACTCCCGATCGTCGATCTCGATCAGGACGTCGCCGGCCTTGACGTGCAGCCCCTCGGCCGCGGCCAGACTCTTAATGACGCCCGACGCCTCGGCTTTGAGGGCGATCTTCTTCTCGGTATAAGCTTCGCCCGGCGATTTGAGGGTCATGATCAGATCGCCCTTGGCCGCCGTGACGGCCTTGACCTGGATGGGCGCCGGCTCGGTCTTTTGGTCGACGGCGCCGGGCGCACCGGGCGCGGCGGCGGCACCTGATGGGGCCGTTTCCGCGCCGGCAGAATCAGCGGACTTGGCCGGGCCTTTCTTCAGGATAAAAAAGTACCCGCCGGCTGCAACGGCCAGAATGAGCAGAGAGATGCCTACGGCTTTCTTGGGAATGACCATCGTCCACCTCGATTGAATGTTGGCGTGGGAATATGCAAAACAAGAAAGAACTCGCGGGGGATGAATGCCGTGGGAGGCAGAGAGACAAGCGCCCCATAACGCGGATGCGTTTGTTCGAAAAGAACCGTCCAGCTATCGCCCATCGCCTCCCTGTCTCCGTCATTCATATCAACAATCAATCCAGAAAGCAAAGCCTCGCAGCAGCTTGCGGCCCATCTTAAACGGCTTTCTATATTATAGACGCCGCGGAGCGCCTGTTCCTATCATTCCCGACTCTTGCAGCCTCTTCGTCAATATTGATAACACTTTAACGCTCGGAAGCCCTCCTCCGTTTCAACCACGGCGATCATTTTTCCATTCCGGACCTGATAGATCCGGCAGGGAAGGACATATTGCTTCAGGTAGATGCCTTGGGGCGAGAAGACATCGTATCGGTAGGGCTCGGCCTTGTCGTCGTTGCGGAACATTCGAAGCCAGGCGTTGCCCGCCTCATCGAAGAAGAAATCGGTAGCAAAGGCGGGAAAGAACTCGGGCGCAGCAGAGCTTTTTCGGTTTTCTCCTGCGACCTCCTTTAAAGCCTTTTTCTGGACCGGCTTGCATGCCCGACCAAAGCGGAAGAGGGGCTTGCCGTCCGGATCGAAAACGCCGAGCTCATAGGTCTCGTTATTCCCCAACCAGAGCTTCCCATCCGGCGAGACGCCCCAGCAGATCTGGGATCCGTCGCGAGAGGATGTCGATAAGACGCCGCCGCCGGGCATCGTTTTCATCATCATTTTCATGGAGGGATATGGGCCGGATCGGCTGGGATTGCGTCCATCGGGATCATACCGGACGATCGTCGAATATTGTTGGATAGTTTTGAATTCCGAAGAGACTTGAGTCTCTCCGCTCGATATCTCGCCGCAGAAGATCCGGCCTAGGGCGTCCAACCGGATCTGCAAAGCCGGTTTCTCGGCCCGAAAACTAGCCTCGTATTTTCCGATCGGGTCGAACCGGGTGACCCGCTGGCTTCTCATGTCCAGAACATGGATCCGGCCTTGACCGTCCACATCGATGAAGAAAGGTGTATCGTAA
>JAPKZJ010000119.1 GCA_026393855.1 Candidatus Aminicenantes bacterium | reverse complement strand
ATGGTGATGATCTTGGCCGGCAGGGCCCGCAGGCGGGCGGCCAGGTCCTCGAGCCAGCGGGCATGGAGATAAAAACCTTCTTTGCCCTGCACGACGCGGCGGCGCTCGATCAGCCGGGCCAGCATCGCTTCCAGGCGGTCGGGCGCCAGGTTGAGCTGCTCCCGGATGTCGTTGAGCGAGACGGCCCGGAAATCGCCGCCGAAGCAAAGCGTCTCCAGCTCCACCAGCATTTTTTCCTCGCGCGGCGGCAGAGTCGGCTGGAACTTGGCCAGGGCCACGACGTTGCCCTCTTCGCGCAGGCGGCCGTCATGGACCAGGGCTTTGAGGGCCAGCTTCAGGATCGCGGAAGGGACGTCGAAGTGCTCGGCCAGGCGCTTGCGCTCCATCCCGGGGTCCTTGGGGTGATGGGCATGGAAGGCGTCGACATAGGCCAGGATCTTGCCGCCCAGGAAAGCGACCGCGCCGTTGCCGATGAGATGGAGGGGAGCGAAGGAGAAGATGCGGACGCGGCCGGCCTCCTCCAGGCGCTCGGCCAGGGCCAGCAGCTCGGCGGGCTCGAGGGGAAGCTGGACGGTCGCCTCGTCCTCGCGCAGACCGCGCAGGCCCCGGGCTTGGACCAGGGCGTCCAGCTTGGCCATGTCGCCGGGGTAAGGCTCGGCGCCGGGCGCGGCAGAGGGAAGCGGCGGCAAGGCCGTCAAGTCAACGGCTTGGGCGCGGGGAGCGGAACGGCGTGCGGGCTTGGCGGGAGTCCGGACGGACGCGACGCGGCGAACCGGCTTCTTCTTTTTTTTTGAGGCGGGGGCTTTTTTCTTCGCGGGGGCCGGCATGGCTTTATTCTATCAAAATCTCTCGAGGCCGCAAAAAGAGGCTATTTAAGCGGGGACAAGCGTCAGGCGGCGGAGCATCGGATCGACGGCGGCAACAATGACCCGCAGCTCCTGGCCCAGCTCGAACTTGCGGCCCGTCCGCCGGCCCGCCAGCACGGCGGGCGATTTGCGGGCGAAATAATCGCCGCCCAGATCGGCGAAGGCGACCGTCCCCTCAACCATGAACTCCTCCAGGGCCACGATTAGCCCGGCCCGGCCGATGTCGGTCACGACCCCCGTGAACTCGTCGCCCAACCGCTCCTTGAGCAGGCGGAAGATGCGCCACTCGGTGAGCTCCTTTTCGGCCGCATCGGCCCGCCGCTCCCGCGCCGAGCAGTGGGCGGCCTGGAGGGCGATCTCGGGCAGCTCGAGCCGCCCGCCCCTCGTCACGGCCTTGAGGACGCGGTGGACGAGAAGATCGGGATAGCGCCGGATGGGCGACGTGAAATGGGTGTAGTCGGTCTGGGCCAGGCCGTAATGGCCGATGTTCTCGTCCGCGTAGACCGCCATCCGCAGGGACCGCAGGACCTGGACGTTGATGAAGGTCTCGGCCGGCTTGCCGGCGGCCGCCCGGATGGCGGCCTGCAGGTCATGGGAGCGGACCAGCGCCGGCTTGGGCAGGACGATGCCGAAATGGGCCAGGATTTCGGCAAGCTTTTCCAGGTCCGCCTCGTCCGGCTTGTCGTGAATGCGGTAGATCGAGGGGACCGCGAGGCGCGCCAGGTGGCCCGCCACGGCCACGTTGGCCGAGACCATGAACTCCTCGATCAGCTTGTGGGCTTCGTTGGTCGCGAATCCGGCCACTCCGGTCAGCCGGCCTTCGCTGTAGACGAGCTCGGGCTCGATCATGTCGAAGTCCAGACTTCCGGCCTCGAGCCGGCGGCGGCGGAGTATGGCGGCCAGCTCGCGCATCGCGAGAAGGTCGGGGATGATCGCGCGCAGCCGGCTTCGCTCGCCGGCGTCGCCCTCGAAGACGGCGAAAACCGCGTCGTAAGTCAGCCGCTCGGTCGTCCGGATGAGCGAGGGAGTGAACTCCGAGCGGACGACCCGGCCGTCCGGATCCACCTCCATGAGGACGGAGAAGGCCCGGCGGTCGACCCGCGGCCGCAGACTGCAGACGTCGTTCGAGAGACGCTCGGGCAGCATGGGCAGGGTCTTGCGGGGGAAGTACACGCTGGTGGCCCGATCGTAAGCCTCCCGATCCAAGTCCGTCTCGGGCCGGACGTAGTGCGACACGTCGGCGATATGGACGCCGAGCAGGCGCCGGCCGCCCTCCAGGACCCGGATGCTGACCGCGTCGTCGAAGTCCTGGGCCGTCTCGCCGTCGATGGTGAACGTCGTCCATTCGCGGAAGTCCGCCCGGGCCCCGCCCTCGTCGTCGGGCCGGGCGGCAGCCGCCTCCGCCTCGGCTTCCACGGCAGGCGTGAAGGTTTCGGCCAGCCCGTGCCGGGAAGCCACGACGTGGACGTCGACCCCCGGGTCGTCCGGGAATCCGAGCACTCCGGTCAGGGCGAGCCCGGTCCGGTCGACGGCCACGATCATGCCGGGCTTGGGGAAATGGCCGTGCAGCGATTGGATCGCGACTTCCTCGGCCCCGGCCGTGTCGAAGGGGGCGAAATAG
>JAPKZJ010000118.1 GCA_026393855.1 Candidatus Aminicenantes bacterium | reverse complement strand
CAGGCCAAGACGCCGGAGTATGTCTTCTGGCCGATGAAGAAATATCCTCTTCTTTCGTACAATGGACGGATCAACGGCATCGGCGCCGCCGGCGGCGGCCGTTATTATTTTACGACATCCGCGAGCATGGTCTACGCCGTGGCGTACGCGCCTCTGGAGGCTCTCTGGCGGTCCGAGCCTAGAGCCAAAGATCCCAACTTCTCCATGACGGCGCCGGCCTCCGTCATCGCTTGGCAATTCCCGACAAAAGCCCCGATATCTTTCGCCCCCGCCGTCGCGGGAGCCCTGGTCATCGCCGTCGACGATGCTGGTGAGGTCTATGCCCTGAACGAAAAGGGCCAGCCGGCTTGGACGGCCGCGACGGGGGAGCCGGCCGACGGCGCGCCCGTCGCGCTGGGGGAGCGGGTTCTCATCCATCGCCAGGCGGGGCACTTCTCCGTTTTCGATGGGCAGAGCGGGAAGAGCGAGGGGACGCTCCCGGCGGGAGGGGAGCTTGTCGGCTCCTGGTGCGCCGCCGAGGGCCGGCTTTTCGTGGTGACCCGTGGCGGTGCAATCGCCGTTCTGGGTCCGGACGGCAAGGAAGTCGAACGGATTAAAAGCGAGGTTCCCTATCGGGGACCGCTGGCGGTTGCGGACGACACCCTCCTTATCGGGAAAGAGGGCGGAGTCATCGAGTCCTTCAACCGGAAAACGAAAAAGCCGCGTTGGAGCCGGCGCCTGGGTATCCCGTTCCGAGCGGTCGCCTTTATGGGGGATAAGCGGGTCTGTGCGCTCGGAACCAACGATGTGATCTTCTGCCTTGTCCGCCGATCGGGCGACCTGAAGTGGTGGCGCGGAGGCGAAATCCTCGAAACACCCATGCCCGTCTTCTGGCAGGGCCGGATCTTGGGCTCGTTCGGCACCTCCGAGATGTTCGGACTGGTCGATCGATCGGGGGAATCGCGCTTCCGCTTCGATGTCGGCATGAAAATCGCCGGCGATTTCCATTGTTGGGATGGGAACCTGGTTGTCCACATGTACGACGCGAAGGCCGATCGGGGCTTCCTGCAGCTCATGGGTCCCGAAGCCAAGGCCAAGTAATCGGATCATCTCCCATCTCCGAGAGAAGCGGCCAGGGGTATCGGCCCGGCGGCTTCGGCCTCTTCTCGCCTTTTCCCACAGTTCTCTTCGGCGCCTCGGAACTCGCACATTCGTTAAAAACTGACTTGCATGTCCTCCCACTCTATCTCTTTTTGTTTGTTCTTTCACAGCTCAAACAGTCCTCGGCGGCCGTTGGCTTCCCTCAGAGAACTATGGAAAAAGGCGCCGGCCTCGCAATTTCGCCGTTGGCCGATACCCCGTTCCGCTTCCATTTCCCGGAGATGGGAGAGGACCCAACAATTGTGCTTATTGCCCGGATCAAGATAAAATGGCGGCACCCGGCCATGGCCATGAAGAAAGTTCCCCTGATCGATGTTGCCGGCGTGCCGGCGCTTGTTCGGGGATACGCCTTCGTCCTGGCCGGAAACGGGGCGGCGGGGCTTCTTTCCTTCCTGATTTTTGTCTTGCTCTCGCGGGATATGAGCCTGGAAGGATTCGGGAGCTTCGCCCTCTTCTTTACGGTCATGACGCTCGTATGGCAGATCCCCGCCTTCATCGACTCGTCTTATGTGCGCTACGCCCGCACGGCGCCGCCTGCTGGAGCTCGCGCTTATCTCCGCGTCGACCTGGCCGACAAGATCAAAGCGGTGGCCTGGATCGGGGGCCTATCCCCGGCCGCCGCTTTCGCCCTCTCGCGTTGGGCGTTTCCCGGTAAAACAACCTTTGGCCTGCTCGTTCTGGCCGTGGCCGGAGGCGCCTGCCTGACCTTCCTGGCCTCCGTGATCGCCGACCTGCAGGCCCGAGAGGCTTTCGCGGGGTATGCCCTCGGGACCGTCTCCTTCTATGCCGTCGCGCTGGCCGTCCTGTTCGTGATGGCGAGGCGGGCGGGTCCGCTCGACCCCGCCGCGGCCGGGATGGTCCTGGCGGCGGCCGCAGTACTCGCGGGTGGCGTAGCGCTGGTCTGGCTGGCCCGGCGCGCCCGGCCGATCTTCCCGCTCGACCCCGAGGCCGCGGGACGCATGCGATCGCTGGGGAAATGGATCCTGGCCACGAGCCTCCTCTATGTCGTCCTGCAGCGGATCGACATGCTGGTCGTGGGCCACGTCTTCCCGGCCGCGGATGTGGGCGTTTATTCGGCGGCCTCGCGGCTTTTGAGCGCCCTGACGGTCTTCCTGAGCGCGGCCTCGGCCCTTTACCTCCCCAAAGCCGCCTTGGCCGTCGTTTCGCGCCGGGCCTTGCAGTCCTATGGGCGGCAGGCTGCGGCGCTGACGGCCTTTCTCCTGGTCGTCCTGGCCGGGCTCGTCGTCGTCGCCCCCTTCCTGGTGGCCGTCTTCTTCGGACCGGCTTTCGCGGGATCGGCAGCCGCGACCAGGGCTCTTTTCCTGGGGCATGTTCCCTTGGTTTTGGCGCTCCCTTTATCCTACCTTCTTTACGGGCTGGAGGACTCGTTCTCCAACTTTCTGGCCATGGCCTTCTGCCTGGCGGCCAACATCGCCGCGAACGCGCTGCTGACTCCCAAGCTGGGAATTGTCGGCCCCGGCTGGGCTTTCGGCGTCGGCTATGCAGTCTACCTGGCGGCCGTCGTCGCGGCGCTGTTCCTGCGCAAGACCAACCGGGTGCGCCTGGCGGGATTAGTATGAGTACAAATATTTTGCTTATCGCCCAATTCCGGGGAGGGCAGTTCGGAGTATCGGCCCGGCGGCTTCGGCCTCTTCTCGCCTTTTCCCACAGCTCTCTTCGGCGCCTCGGAACTGCGCATTCCAGATCGCCCGGTCTTGGAGATCACCCACTCCATTTCGTTTCCGATAGATGGTCGCGTGCTCAAACAGCCCTCGGCGGCCGCTGGCTTCCCTCAGAGAACTATGGAAAAAGGCGCCGGCCTCGCTATTTCGCCGTTGGCCGATTCTCCGAACTGCCTGATATCCCCGGAATTGGGCGAAGATCCCGATATTTTTTCCGTTGGCCGAACATCAAGACGCTTGGTCAGCGTGGAGATGGGGAAAGAACATTCTGAAGGGCAAGTGCGAAGTGCAGAATAAAGTTTGGATTGGGATGAATTTGTCGCCAATTAGTTGGCCGGAGAGGACCGGGATCTCGAGCTATGTCTACCAGCTTGTGCGGGCTTATGCCTCCGATCCGGCCAAGGCTGAGGCGATGGCCGGATTCGTTTACAGCCGGCGGAAAGCGGCCCAAAGCACGGTGGAGGATCTGGCCGGGTTTCCCATAAGGTCCCTGCGACTGCCCGAGAAGGCGACTTTCAGGCTGCTCCGCTTGCCGCATCTCAACCGCTGGGGTATGGCCGGACTCCGGGTTTATCACGAGACGTCACTCTATCCGCGGCCGGTGCCTCCAGCTTGCAAGATGATCTACACGCTCTACGACGTCCTGCCGCTCATACATCCAGACTGGTACTCGCCGTTCTCAGTGCGTGAATATAAATCCGCCTTAAACCGGGCCTCCCGCACGGCCGGCCGGATCATCGTGCAGTCGCGGGCGGCCCTGCGGGATGTCCTTCAGGCGGCCCCCCGGCTGGAAAAGAAGCTTATATTCATCCCCAACGGTGTCGACAGACGGGAGTTCCGGCCCGATATCCCCGCCGAGACCGTCAAGGGAGCCCTGGCCGGGCTGGGGCTTAAGCCGCCTTACATCCTTTTCACGGGGGCGATCCAGCCCCGCAAAAACGTGGACGGCCTCATTCGGGCTTTCCTGCACCTCATCGGCGACATCCCGCACACGCTCGTCTTGGCCGGGCCCGTCGGCTGGAAGGGCAGGGAGATCCTGGCCGCGATCGAGGATGATTCCGCGCGGGGGCGCATCCGCCACCTCGGCTTCGTCCCGGCCCAGTGGCTCCCCGCCTTGTATCAGGCGGCCGACCTGTATGTCTTTCCTTCGCGGGGGGAGGGATTCGGACTGACGGTTCTGGAGGCCATGGCCAGCGGAGTTCCGGTCGTGACCTCGTCGGTCTCGGCCATGCCGGAAGTGGCCGGCCAAGCCGCTCTCCTCGTCCACCCGGACGACGGCGAGGCCCTGGCCGCGGCCATGCGACGCACGCTCGAGGACCGGGATCTGCGGCGGACGATGATCGAAGCAGGCCTGCGCCGGGCGGGCGAATTCCCCTGGTCCCGGACGGCGGACCTGACCTGGAAGCTATACGAGGAAGCGAAGGAGCCGGCCTGATGTTCGAAACCCTCATCGCTCTGCTCGTCACCCGAAGCGCGCTCGAGATTTTCACAACCGTCCGGCTCGGCCCGCTGAATTTCAACATCCCCGCGCTGACCGGCCTGGCGCTGCTGGCCATGGCGGCCTGGGTCCTTCTCCGGCGGGGCAAGACGGCCTGGCATCCGCTGCTTACGGGCTGGATGGTCTGGCTTCTCGTCCTTCTACCCTTCGTCTTCTTAAGCTGGCGGGGGTTCGGGAGCGAGGGCCTTCTGGCCGTCCGCGAGTGGGTCCGGCTGCTGTCGATCCCCGCGGTCTTCCTGCTGGCTTACAACCTGCGGCCCCGGGTCGGTCGCCGGGGCGGGCCGGCGCTCCTTTTCCTGGCGCTTCCCATCCCCCTCCTGGCCGCCGTCTACCAGGCGGTCTTCCGCAAGGGCTGGGTCATCGGGACGGAATTCCGGCTGATGGGGACGCTCTCCCATCCGAACTCGCTCGGCATCTTCCTGATATTTTTCATCGCCCTGACGTACGAGCGGTCGCGACGCTCGAACCATCCCCTGTGGACGGTTCTTATCGCGGTGGAATTGGTCTTCCTGGTGGGCACGCTGAACATCGGCGGGTATTTCATGCTGGGGGTCCTGCTCCTCTGGATCTTCCTGCGCGAGGAGAAAAGCGGCCGAGGTCTTATCGTCGGGCTGGCGGCGCTTTTTGCTCTGATCCTGCTCATCAACCGCCAGGCGCCGGCCAAGATGAAGACGGTCCAATCTTTCGCGCCGGCCGAGGTGACAGCGGCTGTGGTGGAGTACAAGTACGGCACCTCGGTCGGCTGGCGGTTCGCCAACTGGTCCAACCTGATCGACCTCTGGAAGCAGAAGAAGTGGCTGGGGTACGGCCTGCACACGACCTCGATCATCAACCCGTGGAGGACGAATCAGAAAATCGGGTTTGCTCCCCACAATGACTTTATCCGGTATCTCGTCGAGACGGGGATTATCGGGCTGGCCGCCTTCGCCGGCTTCATCCTGTTCTCATTTCTGATCATCCTGAAGGCGGCCTTGAAGGCGCGCCCGGCCCGCGGGGCGCCCATGCTCTGGGTGCTGGCCGGGGTGTTCCTGGCTTGGCAGGGAGGCAGCCTGGGC
>JAPKZJ010000117.1 GCA_026393855.1 Candidatus Aminicenantes bacterium | reverse complement strand
CCTCCCTCAAATAAAAACGCCCGAGACCCTGCCGCCCCTGTCGAGCAGGCGCGTTGAAGCCAGCAAGTTGAGCATGAGGTGGCGGGGGTGGTGGAAGTTCTCGATCCGATTGGAGTGGGGCACGAACGTCACCTTCCGGTCGGTACCGTTGTCCCAGAGCGGGTAGCCGTGCTTGGCCAGCGGCCACTTGTCATGGATGTAGTTGTACATCTTGACGAACCACTCCCGGGCCCAGGCGCTCCCCGCGTGCTCGGCGATCATCAGCGTACCGATGAGGACTTCCTCCTGGGCCCACAAGACTTTGTCCGTGAACCAGACGTTGGCCTCCGCGTCGTTGAGGCTGCGGAAGACGCCGCCGTAGACGTCGTCCCAGGCCACCTCGATGGCGCGGCGGAGTCTCGCCGCGGCCCGCTCGAAGAGCGCCCGGTCCTTCCGCCGGACGGCCTCGTCCATGACCATCCACAGCGTTTCGATGCAATGGCCGGTATAGACGAAGCGGGCCAGGTCGTTTCTGGGCCGGGAGAGGTCGTGCTCGAGGATTTCGTTGTTCAGGCCGTACTCGGGGTTGAAGTGGCGGTTCATGACTGCATCGAGGCACCGGTCCGCGATAGCCTCGACCTGTGCGTCCGGGTGATGGGACAGCAGGGTCGTAGCCAGGCTCAAGGTGGTGAACCAGACTCCCTGCACGCGCGCTCCGGGGACCAGCGGCGCGCCCGGAATCTTGTAGTCGTTGACGATCTCGGGGCAAAAATCGGGCCAGTCGTATACCCTCTGGCATTTGAGGAGAATCTCGATGGCCATGTCCCGGAAGCGCGGCTCGCCCGAGGCCGCCGCATATTCGGCCAACCCGGAAGCGATGAAGATGTCGCTGTATGTCCGGGCATCCGGAAGGCCCTTGGGCTCCCCTTCCCGGGTGAACGCCGACGGCCAGAGGGCGTCGCCCTTGGGCTTGGACTTGAGGATGAAATCCACGGCTTGGCGGGCCACCTCGAGGTGCTTCGGATCGTGAGTCAGATTGTTATAGAGGAAGGAATATACCCAGATGCCGCGCCCGGTGAACCAGGCCGACTTGTCGGTAGAGAGGCGGGTGCCGTCGCGGTCGACCGTGCACATGAACGACCCGAGCTCGTGATCGACGACGAACTTGTCCATGAAGGGCAGAAAGTCCTCGTAAATGTCGTACTCGTACTGCCGTTTGATCTGACGAAGCGCGGCCAGGGAGAACGGAGCAAGAGCCGTCTCCTCGACCGGCAGCGGGGCGTGGGGCGTGAACGCGGGCGCTTGAGCCGCCGTGGGAGAAACATCCGCCCCCGCCGGCTTGAGGCCGGACAGGAAGGCCGCCGCCCCGGCCGACGACACCTCGAGAAAATTCCGCCTTTTCATCGGTTCTCCTGGAAGACGACCCGAATGTCTCCGGCCGGGAGGCTCATGGTCAGCCGGCCCGAGCGCTTGTCATAATCAAACGAGTTGAAAGGCTTTCCGTTGACGGTGACGGCAGCCGGACGCGCGGCCGCAGAGAGCGATACTTTGGCCGGCGCCATCAGAGTCCCCGTCAGGCCTGCCGGAAGAAGCTCGATGGTCATTGGCTCCGTCGATTCGAGGAGCGTCCGCCCACCTCGTATGAGCGTTCGAGCGTCGACCGCGAAAATCGCTTCAGGGCGCCAGGCCAGGGCCAGCGCGTCCGTGGTGAATCCGCCGGAGGCGAAAGGCCGGCCGAGGTCCGTGTCGACAGCATAGCGCCAGCCGTCGATTTCGCCCTCGACGAAACCGTCGCCGGGCTTCGCTTGCGCGAGACCGCGATCGGCGGCATCGATCCGCAACAGGCTGGCCATGACCAGCGGCCGCCCCTGGGTGCGCGCGGTAACGGTCAGCATGCCCTCCGGGGTCAACGGGTTGTCGGCGGCCAGCGTCTTGGTGTAGATCGGCGTCTTTTCGGCTGTGACCGCGACGCCCTCGGGGGCCAAGTGCGCAATGTGGAGAGCGCTCCCTCCCTTGACGACGAGCGACTCCCGCGATGACGGCCGGATGTCCTCAAGCCTGGACGATTGGAAGAGGAGCGTCACATCGACGTCCTTCTCCGCCGGGACGATCGTGTCGATCATCAGGACGGCCCGCGGCTTGAGGTAGAGCGCGCCGCGCCGCATCTCCTCGGCCTTGCCCCAATAGAGGCGCCCGATATCGCCCGAGCTGAAGGCGGCCGTCTTTCCGTCGAGGAATTCGCGGACGAAAGCCCGATCGGCGAAGCCGTCGATGAACCGTAGCGGATCGCCGTTCCTCTGGCTCTGCGGGTTGTGGTCGAGGAGGATCGTCGAGTGGGCGACGGGCTGGGTGTAGTGCGATTGGTAGAACGGGTCGTCGTAGTAATGGCTGCCGGTCCGCTCGCCGATGAAGACCACACCGCGGTCGGCCAGCCAGAACGAGCCCTGGTCCAGGTGCTGGTGGTTGAAGAAGGCGCCCGTGCGCATGACAAAGGCGAAGTCGTCCCTCTCCCAGCCGCTCTTGAAGACCGTCGTGCCGATGTCACGGAAGAGCCTAACCGGATTCTCGGCGAACGGGTCCTTCCGGGCCAGCCCTGCCGTCTCGTGGAGGACATCCTGGAAGGTCTCGTCCTTTTTGAGGAACGCGTAGAGCCAGGCCAGCATCGGATCCGGGCGCTTGGCCAGCAGCCAGGCCCAATTGGTCAGCGGGCCGAGGGTGCCGGCTCCGCTGGTGATCGGACCGAGGCTTCCGCCCGAGTCGCCGTAATGGAAGAAGAGCTTGTCCTTGATCAGCCCGGCCCAGATCATGTCGGGATAGGTCAGCAGGAGCGGCGCCGAGAGGTCCAGGCCAAAGACGTTGTCGAGAGCGGGCAGGGCTTTGGAGAGCGAGAGCATCGTGAACTGGCAGTAACCGAGGCTCTCTCCGTATCCCCCGTCGCGGCCGACGGATTTCTTGATCAGGTCTTCGAGCTTGAGGACGGCTCCCGTGAACAGCAGCTCCTGGTTTGCGGCGGCGGGCCCGTCGCCGAAGACCGCGGCTTGAGCCGTCAGCGAGCCGCCGGTGACGTGGGCGATCCAGTTCGAGGTACTGCTCGTGACCAGGTTGTCCTCGACATAGCCCCGGTGGCAGCCCAGGATCATATTTCGCAGGAAGGCGTCGCGGCAGGCTCGCCGCTCCGGTTCGCTCATCAGCCCGTAGAAGAGGTCGTAGGCCAGAGCCGCTTCCATGCTCAATTCGCCGACGGGATAGTAGATGTGCTGGCCTCGCGTCTCGAACCACGGATGGACCCAACTGGGGAAAGCGCACAGCTTGAGCAGAACGGCCTTGCCGTAGGCCCCCGCCTCCTCGTCGCCGCACAGGGCGTAAGCCAGGGCGCTCGAGCGGAGGGCTTTTTCCCAAGCGGTGATGCGGGTGAACCAGGGATAGATGGAGCGCGGCACATTGCCGATGAGCGGCTCGTCGGCCGGGAAGGCGTCGACATCGAAGACGACTTTGTCCGGGAAAAGCTTCTCGCGGCTATCCTTGAGATCGGCCAGGATGCCGTCGCGGACCGCCTTGAATCGGTCCTCGGCAAGCCTAGCCTTGACCTTGGTCACCGAGCTCCCATCGAACCAGAGGCGGGGGTGTTTCCCGCCCGTTCCGGCGGGGACGATGTGAACCGTGAATTCGGACTCGGCGATCGGCTCCGCCCCCGCATAGGCCGTCAACCGGCCGCTGTAGAGGCCAGGCGGGAAAGCCAGCTTGACCGCACCGCGCCATTCGCCGTCCTTGCGCACTAGATCGCCGGCATAAAGGCTCTTCTTACCCTCCGCAAAATCCGTAAGCGTGAGCCCGACACGCTGCGCATCGAACGGCCATTGTCCGCGAACGACAAGTGTATCGCCGGTCAGATAAGGCTTTCTCGGGATGGAAGGCTTCCACTCGGAAAGCGTGTCGACGGCCGGCTCGGCGAATCGGAAGGAGGCTCCCTTTTCGGCTTTGACGATGATGTCGTCGAGTCCGAAATAAATGGGCATGGCCGGATCGCCCTTGGGGAATTTGACCAGGACGGCCAAGCCGTGGATTTGGAAATCGCCCCCTTGAAGGGCCGGATTTTCCTTGATGAAATCCTCATAGGTCGCGGTCAGGGGCAACCAGGCATTGGTCCGCGGGCCGGCGACGGTGAAGTCCATGGCTCCCTTCTCGCCGGCGGCCAATCGGATCTTGACGAACTCGGCCGGAAGCTCCGTCTTGAGGTAGATCTTCAGGCTCACCGACGAGCCCGGCCCGAACCAGGCATCCAGGGCCTTCTGGGCTCCGGCGTAGCTTGCAACGGGCGCATAGGGAGTGACGCGCTCGACGAGCGAAAAGTTCGGGTTGCCGGCGACGATCATGTCCGGCCTGATATTCGGATCGAAGGCCGTATCCTGCCAGAGCGGGTAGGAGGCCCAGGCGTTGAGCTCCCGGGATTCGAAGTTCTCTTTATAGACATAAGGCTCGAGCGCGCGCCGCGAAACGGCGGCCTGGAGCCCGGACACGGCCAAGATGGCGAGCGCGGCGGCGGCGATTCTCTTCTTCATCGTTAAGCTCCGTGCTTACAGGACATGATATTTGTCCCAGACGTCGCGCATCGTCTTGCCGCCGCCCAGGGCCTTGCGGACCTTCGACTCGTCCCGGACCCGGCGGACGGCCTCCTGGATGGCCTCCTTCTCGGCCTCCTTGGGGATGAAGACGATGCCGTCGAGATCGGCGAAGACGATCTGTCCCGGCCGAACGCGGCGGCCGGCGAAGAGCACCGGACCGTCGATCTCGATGACCGAAGCCCGGTCCGTCGTGTCGATCGGCGAGATGCCCTTGGCGAAGACGGGGAACTGCATCCCGATGATCTTGCGGGCGTCCCGCGTGTAGCCGTCCACTAGGCAGCCGCGGGCGCCGCGTTTGCGCATAGCCGTGGCCGAGAGCTCGCCCATGATGCCGGTCTCGAGCGGCTTGGTCGCCGTGGCGATCGCGACGTCGCCCGGTTTGAGGCTGTCTATCAAGGCGATGGCCATCTTATAGGGGTTCTCTCGCCCCGTCCGCGTGGGCGCATTGAGCAGCGTCCGGACGCGTCCCGCGCAGACCGCCTGCGGGAAAAGCGGCCGAATGAGGGCGTGCGGGCTGGCGGCGCATTTCGGGAAGCCCATCCCGTCGAGGATATCGGAGATCGCCCCCGAGTAGAAAGTCCTCTCCATGAACGCGAACAGGTCAAGGTCGCCGGCGAATTTCATGGCCGTTTCTCCGTCTTCTCTTCCTCAAACATTCAGTCGGATCTTCTCGGGCTGCCCCGAGGCGAGGGACTTGTGAACGGCTTCCAGGACGGTCGTGCTCCGGACGCCGTCGCGGACGTTGACGTGCGGCTCCGTGTCGTGCTCGATGGCGTAGAGGAAGCTCCTGACCGCCGCCGGGAAAGCGCCCTGCCATTCCTCGAAAACCTTGTAATTGAGGAAGGTTCTGGGGCATTCGAACTTCGCCTCAAGGATGGCGTCGATCGCCTCGGCCTTGCGGTCAAGATGAAGGCTCCCGGCGCTGCCGATGATCTCCATGAAGGAGTCGGGCATATAAGGGCTCGAGTCCGGATAGATCCAAACGGCCTCGAAAGTCGCGTGCTTGCCGCCCTCGTAGGTCACCAGCGATTGAATGCCGTCGTAGGTGTCGAAGCCTTTTTCGATCAGGACCTTCTTGGTCCCGCGGGCATAAGCCTCGACCGGATCGGCGTCGAACCACCAGGTCATGAGGTCGATATCGTGACAAGAGAGGAACCAGGCCGGGGTCGTGCGGGCCGACCAGGACTTGATCATCTGCGTCGGGACCGAGATCGGGTTGTTCTTGCGGGCGAAGCCGATGAGCGGCTCCCCAAGCTTGCCGGCTTCGATCATCTCGCGGACCTTGTGATAGGGCGAAAGCCAGCGGTGGTTGAAGTCCACCTGCAGCTTCTTGCCGGTCTTTTTGACGACGCGGGCCATCTCTTCGGCGTCGGCCTGCGAGGTGGCCAGCGGCTTTTCGACATAGACATGGCAGCCGGCCTGCAGGGCGTCGATCACGGGCTCGCGGTGAAAATTGTCGGGTGTCGCCACGGCCACGGCGTCGAGCTTCTCCTTGGCGAGCATGTCCTTGTGGTTCGTATAGAAAGCCGTGACGCCGAATTCCTTGCCGCTTGCTTCGAGCCGCTCCCGGGATGGGTCGCAGAGGGCGCAGATCTCCACGTTGGGAATATTCTTGAGGACGCGGCCGACGGCGCTGCCCATGATCCCCGCTCCGATGATGCCGAACTTATGGGTCATTGTGTTCTCCTCATTCGCTCCCCCCCCGATCAGGGGACGAAGATGCCCTTAATGCCTTGCTTCTTCTCCAATGCCGAGAAAAACTCCTGCCACCTGTCCAGCCCGCCTTGGTGCGAGAGGAGAGGCCGGACGTCGATCTGCCGGGTGTGAACGAGGTGGATGGCCCTGTCCCAAGATGTGTACGACGTGGACATATTAAAGGCGAAGTCGATGGCCTTGGACATGGCTGCGTCGTAAGGGAAGGCGATCCCCGCACGTCCCGTGAGGCCGATGGCGGCCACCCGGCCTTGCTTGCGGACGAGCCGGACGGCGAGGCTGATGCCGCCTTCGGAGCCGCTCGCTTCAACCGCCAGATCGGCGCCGCACCCATCCGTGAACTTCGAGGCCGCGGCCGGGACATCGTCGCTTTCGACGTTCCAGACGACGTCGATAACGGCGATCTTGCGGGCGACGGGCAGGCGAAAAGCCTCATCGGCATTCGTTCCGACGACGGCGACGCGGGCCGCGCCGGCCGCTTTGGCCGCCATGGCCGCCATCAGACCGATCGGGCCCGGACCGATGACGACGACGACATCGGTCGGCTCGACCCGGCCGCGCTCGAGCACGTCGTGAACGACGTTGGCCGCCGGCTCGACGAACGCGGCTTCTTCGAAGGTCATACCGTCCGGAATGCGGTGCAGGAGGGCCGGCTCGGGATAGCGCATGAATTTCGCGAAGCAGCCGTCGATGCCCCAGCCCGGCGACCGTTTGGACGCGCAGAGCTGTCGGCTTCCGGTCCGGCAGAGCCGGCATTTTCCGCAGGCCAGGGTGTGCGGCTCCCCCACGACGCGATCGCCGACGGACCAATCGTGGACATCCCGGCCCTTGGCCGCGATGACGCCCGCGAATTCGTGGCCGAGGGTAACCGGCGGCCAATAGGGGAATTCGTCGTGGAAAATGTGGAGATCCGTGCCGCAGATGCCGGCCGCTTTGATCTCGATGAGGACTTCGCCGTCGCCGATCCCGGGGACCGGAACCTCCCTAAGCTCGACGAAGCCTTCGCCCTTGGCCGTCTTGACCAGCGCCGTCATCGTTTCTTTAGAAGACATGTTCGAGCCCGCTCCATTGGTCGAGGAATCGGATGAGGGCGGCGGCGGCTTTCCGGATATCGGCGACCGCCACGCGCTCGTCCTTGCCGTGCGCCGTCCGGATGGAACCGACGCCGAAAACCACGGCCGGGATGCCCAGGCCTTCGGTATATCGCCAGGCATCGCAGGAGGCGTTCATGAACGCCGGCCGGGCCGGGATCCCGGTTTCTCGGCAAGCCGCAAGCAGGGTTTGAGTCAGAGGATGGGTCTCGGGAATGCAGGACGGGTCGTTGCGAAGCATGGTGAAACGGATCTCGGCCCGGAAGGGGCGGACCGCGTCTGCCAGCCTGGCTTGAATATCCTGCCGATGGAAGGGGGGTAAAAATCCGAACACACCCTTGAGAACAGCCTCGTCGGGAGCGGCGGCCGGCCAGTTACCGGAATGGAGCATGCCGAAAGTGCAGGGCGCCGGATCGGGATAACCGGCTAATTGGGGCATTGCCTCGCGCGAAGAGGCCAGCGTTTCGGCCCGAACCGTCTCAATGGCCCGCATGACCTCGACGGCTTCTTTGAGAGCGCTGACGGTGGTGCCGGGGCTGCCGCTGTGGCCGGCGACACCTGATGTTTTCACCTCGAACCAAACGGCCCCGCGGACGAGATAAACGACGTCGAGGTCGGTCGGCTCGAGGACGACGGCGCCGTCGGCAACCAGCCCGTTCCTTTGGAGGAGCAGGCTTCCGTTGCCGCCGCACTCCTCTTCGACGACGAAATCCACGGTCACGTCGCCGCCCGGCCGCAAACCCAGATCGGCAAGGGATTTCAGAACAAGCCAGATCAAGGCCGCCTGCCCCTTGGCGTCGCAGGCCCCGCGGCCATGAACCCAGCCGTTGTCGAGCCTCGCCTTGAACGGTTCGGACTGTCCGGGTGTCGAGGGAACGACGTCCAGGTGGGTGTTGAGGGCCAGGCTCCGGCCCGAACGGTTCCCCTTGATGCAAGCCCTTAGATTGGCCTCGCCCGTGTAGCGGAAATCGGCCAGCGGAAAGGAGTAATCGGGATCGTCGCGCAGGGAATCGGGGACGGGAACGAGCTCGACCGAATCGACAAACGGCTCCAGGCGCGGCCTGAGGAACCGGGCCGGGCCTTTCTCGTTGCCGCGGATGGATGGGATTTCTATGAGCCCGCTCAGAATTTCCAGCGTCTCAGCGACGTTGTCGTCAATGGCCTGGAGCATCCTCTCGCCCATCATGGACCTGATTCTAGCACGGTTTTCCTTGACACGGGCACTCCGGCGCGGAGAAAATGAAAACAGCGAACACCGAATGGATGTGAGGAACCGGAAATGACAAGCTCTCGACAAAAAACACAGGAGTTCCTGGATCTCTCGCGGATCTATGAGCCCGAATGCATGAACTGGCAGGCGCCGGTCGTCTGGGACCATGCGTCGGGCGCGGAGATATGGGACGTCGACGGCAAGTCCTACATCGACTGGACTTCAGGCGTGCTGGTGGCCAACGTCGGGCATGCCCATCCCGTTCTGGCCAAGGCTTTGGCCGACCAGGCCGCGCGGCTTCTCAACACCTTCGACTTTCCGACGCCGCAAAGGCTTCGGCTGGCCGAACGGATCGTCAAAGCCCTGCCCCGGCATCTCGACAAGGTCATCTTTCTGACCACGGGTTCCGAAGCGATGGACGCAGCCATGCGCTTGGCCAAGAGGTTCACCGGCAAGTACGAGATCGTCTCGTTTTGGGGCGGTTTCCACGGCCGGACCTTCGGCCCCATGAGCCTGAGCGGCATCTCGAAGATCCGCCGGAGCTACGGGCCGCTGGTGCCCGGCACCGTTCTCGCGCCCTACCCGTATTGCTATCGCTGCCCCTTCGACAAAACCCATCCGGACTGCGGCCTGTTCTGTCTGAATTTCCTCGATGAAGTCGTCAAAGTCGAATCCTCCGGCTCCCTGGCCGCCGTCATCGTCGAACCCTATCAGGGCACGGCGGGATTTGTCTTTCCGCCCCCGGGCTACCTTAAAAAGCTCGAAACCTGGGCCAAGAGCAGGGGCCTGCTCTTCATCCTCGACGAGGTCCAATCCTCCTTCGGCCGCACGGGGACGATGTGGGCATGGGAGCACGAGTCGCTCGAGCCCGACATCCTCGTCCTCGGCAAAGGGATCGGCAGCGGAGCGCCCATCGCCGCCCTCGTGACCCGTTCGGAGATTTTCTCCTGCCTCGAGCGGGGGGAGATGTCCTCGACCCTGGGCGGGAACCCGCTGAGCTGCGCGGGCTCGTTGGCAGTCTTCGAAATCATCGAAAAAGAGGGCCTCCTCGAAAAGACGGTCCGCAACGGCGCTTATCTCAAGGGCAAGCTCCACGACCTGATGGCCAAGCACGAGTCGATCGGCGACATCCGGGGCATGGGGCTCGTGTACGGCATCGAGTTCGTGCTGGACCGCAGGACCAAGGAGCCGGCCCCGGATCTGGTCAAGGACATCGTCCTCAAATGCGTGGACCGGGGGCTCATGGTCGGGAAGCTCGGCCTCCACGGCAACGTCATCCGGGTCGCGCCTCCTCTGGTCATTACACCGGATCTCATCGATAAGTCGACGGCCATCCTGGACGGGGTCTTGTCGGAGCTCTGATGGCCGACCCGGGCATCCGGCTTCCCGACTATCTGGTCGTCCTGTCCTATTTCGTCGTCGTCATCGCCATCGGCATCGCCTCCGCCCGCACCATCCGGAAATCCAAGGACTATTTCGCGGCCGGGGCCGGCATGCCCTGGTGGCTGGCCGGGACCTCGTTCTACAAGGCGTCGTTCAGCGCCCTTCTCTTCGTCATCTACAACGAGATCGCTTACAAGTACGGCCTCGTGGCTATCGTCATCCTGTGGATCAGCCCGCTCTGCATCGTGCTCGGCGGGCTCCTCACGGCCCGGCGCTGGCGGCGGGCCCGGGTCATGACGCCGCTCGGCTTCATGGAGAGGCGCTACAGCTCGACGGTCCATCAGGTTTTCGTCTGGACCGGCTTGCCGCTGCGCCTGTTCGACAACGCCTTGAAGATCCTCTCGACTTCGATCATCTTCGCCGTCGCCCTGCGCGGGCTGGGGCTCTCGATCACCGCCTTCATGGCCATCATCGGGCTGGTCATGATCCTGTATTCGTTCATGGGCGGCCAGATGACGGTGATCATCACGGACTTCGTCAACGTCTCCATTCTGGCCGTTTCGGTCGTCACGCTCTTCATCCTGACCCTGGGCAAGATCGGAAACCTGGCCGCTTTTGCCCGAGCGCTTCCGGCCGGCTTCTTTCATCCGGCCCCCGAGCCCTACGGCTGGTCGTACCTCGTCTTCACGGTCTTCCTGGTCACGCTCCTGTCCTACAACGCCAGCTGGGCCCTGGTCCAGAAATACAACACGCTTAGGAGCGAGAAGGAGATCACGAAGATGATCGCCTTGATCGCCGGCCTGATGTTCGTCATGCCGCCGATCTTCTTTCTGCCGGGCATCGCAGCCCGCGTGCTGCTCCCCGGGATCGGCAACGCCAAGGAAGTTTACGCCCTCGTCAGCCTCAAGATCCTGCCGGTCGGGATGATGGGGCTGGTCCTGGCCTCGGTCATCAGCTCGACGATGTCTACCCTGGGCTCGGAGTTCAACACCCTGTCCGGCGTCCTGACCCACGACTTTTTCAAGAAAAAGATCAAGCCCGAACTTTCCGAGCGGCAGGAGATTTTTACCGGCCGCGCCTTTACCGTGATGATCGGGACGGCGACGGTCCTGCTGGCCATGCTGTTCAACGCGCTCCGAGGCTTCAACCTCATGGACATCATGTTCCGCGTCTTCAGCGCCTTCGGACCGGCGACCATGATTCCTCTTGTCTTCGGCCTGCTTTTCAAGAAGTTCAACGCGCGCGGGACGCTCTGGGGGTTGATCGCGGGCTGCGCCTCCGGAGTGGCGCTTGTCCTGGCGAATTTCTATCTGGTCCAGGTGTACGCCGAGGCGATGAAGACGGACCCCAGGCTCGAATTCTGGCTCCGCAGCGGCTGGAATTCCGCAGCGACGGTCGTGAGCATAACGGCCACCATCCTCGGGATGGTCATCGGGACGAAGATCCGCCCCACGCCGGAGGAAGAGCGGAACAGGGTCGAGGCCTTTTTCGCCGACCTGCAGAGGCCCTTTCTCTACGAGGCGACGAAGAGCGAAACTCTTTCGCCTTTTGCGATCATCGGGTTCATGCTCGCGGCGTTCGGGACGCTGGTCGCGGCCATGTCGTTCCTCGTCCTGACGATATACCAAGACACGCCCGCCTTCCGTATCGATTTCGCGGTCGCCATGGTCCTTGTCGCCATGGGCCTACTGATGCGGATGGGCGGAAAGAAAGCCTGACGGGCGAAGAGGGCCCCCCGGACTATCCGGCGGCCTCGACTTTCGGCTTCTTTTTTAAAATCGATTTGATCTTCAAGAGCGAGGGCATAGTGTCGCCCAACAAGAATCCCCACGGTTTTAAAGGCTCGATGTGGTCGCAAATGAGCTTGACGATGGCCAGCAGCGGGATGGACAGGAACATACCCGGAATCCCCCATAGCGCGTTCCCGGCGATGACCACGATGATGGAGAAAAGGGCGTTGATCTTGACTTTCGAAGCGACGATTTTGGGGACGATATAGTTATTATCGATGAGCTGGATAAAATAATAGCCGGCCACGATATAAACGACGAACCAGGGCGAAGGCTTGGTGGCCAGGGCGACCATCATGGGCAAGGCGACGGCCACGAGTCCGCCGATGTAGGGAATGACGTTGAGCAAAGCGCCCAGGATGCCGATCAGGATCGCGTAATCGATCCCCAGCAGGAACAGAAAGATGATCTCGAGCGCCGCGACCAAGACGGCTTCGATGACCAGCCCGGCAATGTAGCGCTGGATGACGGTTTTGGTCTGGGTGACGATTTCGTTGACCTGGGCCTGATCGCCGGAGCGAAAGAGTCGACGAATGAACTCGATCAAGATGGGGTGGTAAAATAGAATCAGAAAGACATAGACGGGCACCAAAAACAAGACCACGACCCAATTGCCGAGGACGACGAGCGTGCGCCCGATGGCGGCGGTGCCCGAGTCGACAAGCTCGCCCGCGGTTTTAGCGATCCAGGCCTGGAGCTTTTTGGGATTCAGATCAAAATAATAGGCGACCCCGGTGACGGTTTGGTTGAGAATCCCGGTGAACTTCTCCACCAGGACCGGCCAGGACTCGCCGAATCGGCCGGCCTGCGAAACGAAAAACGTGCCGAACGCGGCGATGATGATAAAGACGAGAAGCAGAGTGATGACAATCGCGGCCACCCGGTTGATTTTCTTCCGGACGAAGAAGTTCACGACCGGATGGAGCACGATGGCGAAAATAAGCGCAAAAACAATGGGGATGATAATGTCTTGAGCGATGGACAACATCGTGAAGAGGGCATAGAAGCCGACGAAGAAAAAGGCGGCCTTGGCATAAAATGGCAGCTTCAATTCATCACTCCCACTAGATAACCGCAACGACCGCCACAACGGCTCTGGCAAACAGAAGAGCGCCAAGCCCTATTAAGATGACGCCGGCGACGGTATTCAGCTTATTGATGGTCGCTTGATTGATGCGGTGCCTGTTCCCCGTGATGAGCTTCAAGAGCATGAAATACCAGCCGAATGTCCCCGTCAGCGCCCCCAGGGAAAAGAGGAGGCCGCCAAGAAGGGAAGATTCCAAAAACCGGTATCCTTTCAAATATCCGATAATGGCGATCCAGGAAGCGGGCAGGGTCAACGAAGACAGGCACAACAACACGCCCATGAAAAACAACCCGACCAGATTCGGCTTCTTGATCTCCGGTATCTTCAGATGCTTGGCCGCGTTTTCCGCCTTCTTCTCCAAGCGAATAGCTTTCTCCAAGGCCGACTCCAGCTTGGCCGACTCCTCGGCTTCGAGCTTGTCGTAGCTGATCCTCTTGCGCAGGATTTTCAAGCCGTAGAGGACGACGAGGACGCAGCCGGCGAAAGTCAGGACGATTTCGATCGGTCGCGCGTTTTCGGCGTAGAACCTGCCGACGCCCGAGGGGAAGAACGATAAGATCAAAGTGAGGCCGCTGAAGGCGATCAGGCTGTACAGGAAATCCATGAAGGCGGCGCCGAAGGCGATGGCCCGCCCCTCTTCGGGTTCGTTCTTGAATCCCCGCGAGATCATGGCGAAGGCGATGGGCCCAAGCGGCGGGATCGAGACAAGGAACCCCGTCAACATTCCGGCAAAGAAATTGATGATCATCTGAGGATTCCTACCTATGCGAATTACATGCCAAATACATTCCGCGCGTCCCGATTTGCCGAAAATTCATTTCCTCGCCGGAAAACAGGCCGTATTTCCCTAGCCAGGCGGATGGAAGCCTTCGGATGGACCAAAAAAGCTAAATTCACCCTGCTTAGCGTCCTTTATAAATGCATATTTCCTGTCATATAGGATTTTCGCCGGCCACCATTCTCGAGACGAAATCAAGCTCAAGACACTTGACCTCATTCCGCACAGAAGCTATCCTCACCAAACCGAAGGAGTCTTTCCCCATGCCCAAGTTTCAGCCTTTCGTGATGGAACGGATGATGTCCAAGTTCGAGAAGGCAGTCGACTTCAACCTCTCGGAGAGCGGGGTCCATCCGCTAACCTTGAAGGAGCTCTTCCAGGACGATCCGGACGGGCTGGCCGGCCTTTACTCGCTGGAGATGGATTATGCTCACGCCAACGGCATTCCGGAGTTGCGGCAGAACATCGCCGCGTTCTATCCCGGGTCGGGCCCGGAAAACGTGCTCGTCACCGTAGGAGCCATCGAAGCCAACTATGACATCCTCTGGGGCCTGCTATCGCCGGGCGATGAGGTCGCGGTCATGCTGCCGAACTATATGCAGATCTGGGGGCTGGCCAAGAACCTGGGCCTCGACCTCAAGACCTTCAGCCTGGATGAAAAAAGCGGCTGGGCACTCGATGTCGACGGCTTGAAGAAGGCCGTGACGCCGAAGACGAAGTTGATCGCGGTCTGCAACCCGAACAACCCGACCGGCTACATCCTTAAAAGGCAGCCTGAGCAAGGCCTATGGCCTGCCGGGGCTGCGACTCGGCTGGGCCGTCGGCCCGGCCGACGTCATCGACGCGCTCTGGGCCAGGCACGAGTATCTGACCTTGAGCGCCGCGATGCTCTCGAACCACCTGGCCGCGTACGCCCTGTCCCCCCGCGTCCGGCCCCGCATCATCCAGCGCACCCGCGGCTACATCCGGCGAGGCTATCCCATCCTGGAGCAATGGATGAAGGAACAGGGCGACGTGCTGAGCGGCATCCCGCCCCAGGCGGCGGCCATCGCCTTCATCAAATACAACCTCGATATCAATTCGACGAGATTCGTCGAGCGGCTGCGCGATGAGAAAGGCGTTCTCATCGTGCCGGGCGACCATTTCGGGCTGGACCACTTCGTCCGCATCAGCTACGGCCAACCGCATGATTATTTGGCGCCGGCGCTCGGCCGGATCGGCGAGCTGCTCGCGGAGCTCGGGGCGAAATAAGCCTCGCTCACCGAGGGATCCCTTGAAGATCGCGACCCTGGCCCAGATCCGAGAGGTCCTGCCTTCGTTGGACCTGATCCCGGCCATCGAGGCGGGCTTCGTGGCTTATTCCGAGGGACGGGCGACCGTACCGCCGGTCGGAGAGCTGATCCTTGACAAGGGCGAAGTCCACATCAAGTCCGGCTTCATCACGGGGGAGGATTTCTACGTCATCAAGATCGCTTCCGGCTTCTACGGCAATCCCGACCGGGGCCTTCCGTCCGGCAACGGCTGCATGCTTCTTTT
>JAPKZJ010000116.1 GCA_026393855.1 Candidatus Aminicenantes bacterium | reverse complement strand
TATTGTTATAAGCCATCAATGTCCATTTTTCTATCGGATTCTCGACAGTAACGGCATGGCCAACACGACGCGCGCCGTCAAGGAAGGCGAGATCTGGGCCGTCGGCGGCGGCAAAGGCGGCACCGGCAAGACGTTCATCACCTCCAGCACGGGGACCACTCTGGCCAAGCGCGGCCGCCGGGTCGTTATGGTCGACATGGACATCGGAGGAGCCAATCTCCATTCCTTCTTCGGGATCAGCCGGCCGCAGAAATCCCTGACCAGCTTCTTCGAATCAGGGACCCGGTTGTCCGACCTGGCCGTCGACACCGAGCTGCCCAACATGTCGCTCATCACCGGCGATATCCACTCCATCGCCTCGGACACGATCCGCTTCAGCCAAAAGCTGAAGCTATTCCGCCAGATCATGAAGCTCAACGTCCAAAACGTCCTGATCGACCTGGGCGCCGGGAGCCACAGCAACACCCTGGACACCTTCCTGATCGCGGACAAGATGATCATCGTCCTGACCCCCGAGGTCATCGCCATCGAGAACATGTATCACTTCGTCAAGAACTCCCTCTTCCGCAAGGTCAAGCTGACGCTCAAAGAGTACGGATTCAAAGAGATCGTCCAGCATATCTGGGACCGCCGCCAGAGTTACGGGATCAAGAACCTCAAAGATCTGATCGACTACCTCAAGGATAGCTTCTCTTATATCCGGACCATCCTGGACAACGAACTGGCCGGATTCCGCATCCACCTCGTCGTCAACATGGCTCGCAACAGCCAAGACATCCTGCTGGGGACCTCGATTAAAAGCGTCCTGACCAAATACCTGGGCGTGCCCATCCTCTACTCGGGGTATGTGGAGTACAACGACGTGGTCTGGAAATCGGTCCGCGAGCGCAAGCCGTTCATGCTCAGCTACACGGCCACGGGCTGCGCCAAGCAGGTCGAAACCATCGTCGACAACATCATCAACGGCCGCGAGGTGAACGTTCCGGGAGGATACGCATGACGCCGGAGGAGCTGAAAAAACACTTGGACGTTCTGGAATTATCTCCCAAGGCCTCTTTCTCGGACATCAAGAATGCCTACCTCCGGCTGCGCCGGCTCTATGGCGGGACTTCGATCGTCCTCGACCCCATTGCCGAGGAGTTCTCCGACAAAAAGCGGGCCAAGATTCTGCAGGACATCGAGACGGCCTACGCCGCCCTGCTCAAGGCCGGGCGGGAAAAGCCCGAGACCACCTGGGCCCGCGACATCGCCCCCACGGCGGTCCCCATCCCGGCGGCCCAATCCGACGCCCCGCCGCCGGCCGACGAGCCGCTCGACGACCTCGTCTTTTCCGGTCCCGTTCTGCGCGCGGTTCGGGAGAGCCTGGGCATCGAGCTGCTGGAGATCTCCAAGCAGCTCAAGCTGCGCGGCGAGCTCCTCAAGAGCCTGGAGGAGGAGCGCTACGAAGCCCTGCCCGAGGAGATCTACCTCAAAGTTCATCTGAAGAACGTAGCGGCCTGCCTGCGGCTCAAGCCGGCCAAAGTCGTGGACGACTACGTCGCCCGCTACCGGGAGTGGAAATCCCACCGCTGATGCCCGCCATCCCCCCGGACGGTGCGCCCCGCTTCCCGATCCTAAAAAAAAGCCCGCCCTCGTTCCATCTTTTCAGATGGAGCGAGGACGGGCCGAGAGACAGGGCCGGCCGCCGTCAGCGGCCGAAGGCGACCTTCAAGCCCAGCGTGACGGTGAAGCCTTTCAGGTCGAGCTGGGCCTTGCGGGCGTTGTTGTCCCAGGGGGTCACAACCGGTTCATCCACCTGGAACGCCACCAGCGGGAAAGTCGTCTCCCCCGCCCGGCGCTCGAAATACCAGAAGGAAGCATCGGTGCCGGTGGAGGAATAGGACCCGAAATCGCCGCCGCCCGTGCTGGTGTAAGTCCCCTGATAGGAATCGAGCTTGACGACCCGATACAAGCCGTTCGCAACCAGTGAGAGTCGGGACGTGATCAGGTATTCGAGCCCGATTCCGGCCTGGAATCCCAAAGCGCTCTTTTTGGCCTGGAATGTATACTCGTCATACCCGCTCAAGCCGAGCAGGGTGTAATCGGCCCGGAAATTCCAGTCCAGCTTGGTGAAGTACATCCCCGCCCCGGCCAGGGCGTCGAAGCGGAGCCGATCCGACAACGGCAGAAGCAGGTGCAGGTTCAAAGTGACCGGAGTGACGGTGACCGCCGGCTTGATCGCTTCCGTGGTCGACAGGTAGTTGTTGGTATAGGCCGCCGAGCTATCTTTGCTCATTTTGAACTGACCGACCCCCAGGCCGACGCCGAAGAATTTCCAGGGGTAGAACAGGAGCTCGCCGGAGATCTGGACGCCGCGCTTGGGAGCCAGGAAGGTGTCTCCTAGACCGTAGACCTGCTTCAGCAGGTCGGACTGGCCTTGGATGCCTGTGGTTAGGTCGCCGCCGTCGGCCCAGCTCATGCCGGAGCTGAGCTTGAAGGCGAACTTCTGGGAAAAGCCCGGCACGGCGGCCAGGCTCAAAGCCAGGATGAGGAACAGGATCTTTTTCATCGGGCGCTCCTCTCACCGGCCTTGGCCGCACGGACGGCGCGGCCGGTGCCGGCTCCATTGGTCGCCGTGACCGTGAAGGTGTAGGCCTGGCCTGGCGTCAGGCCCTCGACCAGGATCGGGCTGCCGAGCCCGGTGGCTTTCTTTCCGCCGGGGCTGGCCGTGACCGTATAGTACTCGATCGGGCTGCCGCCGGTCGATTTCGGCGTCTGGAAGCTGACGATGGCCTTGTCGCCTTCGAGCAGGGCCGTCGGCACGGCGGGCGCGCCGGGCGGGACCATGAAGACGATCGGCCGCATCATGTCGTTCTCCTCATGCCCGAGGAGGTGGCAGTGCCAGACATATTCCCAACCCAGGTTCTCCTCGTGGTTCTTGATGATGTTGGGGACCCCGGTGTAGGGATCGACGTTGGAGAAGCCCTTGTGGGATCCGACCGGGCTGGTCACGTCGAGCATCCGGACGCTGTCGGGGACGTCGAACGGCAGGGTCGGTGCGGTCGGCCGCAACACGACGATGCAGTCCTCGAGAGGATTCATGACCACGGTCTCTTTCCAGCCATTCTCCCAAGGATCGGGCGGGCGGATCGCGCCGTCCCATCCGACCCGGTTGATGATCTGGACGTCCATGAGGTGGAAATGGATGGCATGGGTGTCCACACCGTTGTGGGTGATCTTCCAGATCTGGGTCTCGCCGTTATAGATTCTCTCCGTCGGAGGATCAATGTAGGCCAGCGGAATGGTGGTCTGGATGAAAAAGCTGGTCAGGGGCAGTTCGACGCCGAGGATGGCGTTCATGCGGCCGTACTCGAGCTCGAACAGCTCGTGGATGGCCTTGGGGATGATGGGCAGGGTGATGGGCGAGGAGGCGCCGGACGGTGTGAAGGTCAGGGAGTTGTCGGCGATCTTGACGTAGGTGTTCGGCGGCACGATCAACGGGTGTTGGGACTGGGAGAAGGCCGTCGGCAGGATGGCCTGCAGATTGGACAGACTGAAGGCCGAGCCGGGAGTCCCTTCCACCCGAATCTGCATGATGGTCCGGGTATTGGGACCGAAGCCGGGAAGAGTGGTGGACGCGCCGCCGACCGAGGTCAGATCCTCGTTGCCGGTGTAATAGTCCTGCCGCATATCGTAGGCCGGAACCGGCGCCGGGGCGTCATTGTAGAGGATGAGCCGCGAGCCCGCCGGGACTTGGGAGAAATCGATGAGCACGTCGGCCCGTTCGGCCGGCCCCAGGAAGAGGCTCTTGCGATCGACGTTGAGGACGACGATGTTGCGGCGGTCGTAGAGATAGCCGACCGGCGCACTGGTGATGACCGCGGGCGCCTGGAGCAGGCCGCTCTCGTTCCCGATCTGGATGAAAGCGGGACCGACCGTGGTCGGGTCGGGGACGCCGCCGACACGGCCATCCGTCGGCCAATCGGCCGGGAATCCGGTCGTGGGCACGGCGGGAACCATCTTGACTTCAGTGCCCATCCCCGGATAGCCGGGCGAGCCGGACCGGAAGCTGGTATTCAGCGAGGGGTCGGCGTAATAGAGCTGGAGGTTGAGGAAGCGGTCGTTACAGGCGTTTAAAATGCGGAAACGATAGGCCTTCGGTTCCACCGTGAGATAAGGGTAGACCGTCCCGTTGACGAGCGGCGTATCCATGAACGCCTCGGGGACGAGCGAGGGGTTGGGAGTGCCCGGGATCACCTGGCCATTGGACTTGGTGATGGGCGGATTAGTGAGCATCGTCACCGGGGGCCAGAACCAGGGGCCGTAATCCCAGCGGCCCATGTCGTTGGCGCCGCTTAGATCGTTCGGGTTCTGGTTGGGCATGTAGACATGCGGGAACCAAAGC
>JAPKZJ010000115.1 GCA_026393855.1 Candidatus Aminicenantes bacterium | reverse complement strand
CTCGCGGCTGCCGAGAAGCCCGGCTTCTTCGCCGGTGAAGAAAGCGAAGCAGATCGTGGCCGGTAGCGGCCGGCCCGCCAGGAGCCGGGCCGTCTCGAGATTAACGGCCGTCACCGAGGTGTTGTCGTCGGCCCCCATGCTTCGGACGTTCGAATCGAAGTGGCCGCTTAGGACGTAGATCGTCTCCGGATTTTCGCTGCCCTTAAGCCAAGCCAGAACATTGGCGGTCCTGGTGCCGCGGGATTCAAACTCCTGATATTCGGGCGCGTAGCCGTAGGCCTGAAGCTCGCGGGTTTCGTGGTCCCAGATACGGGTGATCGAGACCTGGTCCACCGCCGCCTGGACGAAGGCGCGGATCGGGGCGAAAGCCTTTTCGCCCCAGGCCCGAAGCGCCCGCTCCGTTTCCATCTGGCGGTCGAGCCGCTTGATCAGCTCGTCCATGGGGACCTTCCGCCCCAGATCGACGAGATAGACGCCCCGTTCGGGCGAGATCGTGTCCCCGTCGCGGTCGGCGACGATGAGCAGCTTCGTCCCGGCCGGGTCGGCGGCCCACTCGTATTCGGGCGAGATCGTCCGCAGCGTGTCGTTGTGGAATATCTGGAGGGATCTGAGGGTTCGGCGGTCATAGAGAAAAGCCCGACTGTGGCGGGGCTCTCCTTTGACGGCCAGGATCGTGTTCCCGTCCAGAAAGCGCCCGGTCGGGCTGGATCTCCCGGCTCAAGCGGAGCTCATTCTTGCCGTCGGCGTCGACGACGAAGATCTCGCCGTTCCGGGTGTAGGTCATGTCGAAGACAACGGACGAGCCGTCCGGAGCGGGGGCGGCCGATCCGATCCGCTCGGCTGATCTCTTGACGACGACCGGCTTGATATCCCCTGCGAGCTTGAGGACGTTGATCGTTGTCTCGCTCCCTTCCTGGCCCAGGAAAACGAGGGTGGATCCGTCGGCCGAGAGCACGGGGGCGGTCCCGGTAAATGTCCGGGCCGACCGGTCGGCCGGGCTGAACAGGACGAAAGGCCGCGGGCCTCCGAAGCCCGCCCCCCCGCCGCCGCGTGGGCCCGGCTGCCCGCCGGCCGGTGCCGCGGCCGTCGCGGGTTGGGTCGGGGCGGCGGGGGGCTGGGGCGCCGGGAAGGGGGTTGCCGCCGCGATCGTGTAAAGAATGTATTTTCCGCCCGGGACGGCGACCGGGTTTGTTTTAAAGCCCGGGCCGGCTGTCAGGACCCGGACGGATCCGTCTTGAGAGGCGGCACAGATCTCGCTCACGGAGGGGTCCGTTTCCTTGGCCCCGACGAAAAGCACGTCTTTCCCATCCGCCGAAAAGATCGGGGATGCCTTGAGCCAAGCGGGTATTTTAAGGACCTTCTCCTTCTTCGAGGCCAAGTCGACGAGCACGAGCTGGGCCGTTTTGGCTTCGATCCAGGCCAGCTGTCGCTGCAGCGCCGTTTGGGCCTGTCGATCGGGGGCCGGCTGGGCGGCGAGCGCCTCGGCCGCCCGGCGGAGCTTGACGACTTCCGGGGAATCCGGGAGGCGGAGGTAGGCGATTGTTTTTCCATCGGGCGCGAACGCCAAGCGTGTGCCGTGGACATCCAGGATCATTCGGCCGGGCCCGTCCGCGGCGATGATGCGGGTCTGCGGGTCGGTTCGGGGGCCCGTCTCGAAGGCGGCCCATCGTCCGTCGGGGCTGAAACGGACCGACCGGCCGTCCTTGGCGATTTCCGAAACGACAAAGAGCTCGCCTGTGCGCAGGGCGATCGGCTCGAAATAGCGGGACCCTTGCGGTCCCGTCAACAGAACTCGGAATTCGGTCAGGGCCGTGGGGTAATCGCCGGTATCCCAAGCCAGGCGGGCTGCGTTGAAGCGGGCCTCAAACGGATCTTTTTGAGCGGCGAGACCGGGCTCGAGACGGACGCAGAGCGCCGACAGTATAAAGAGGATGGAGAGGCGGCGGAGTCTTGCCATGGCGGGACACCTTTCGCGAGAAATCGGCCGCGGAAAGCCGGCCCCGGATCGGGTTATATCCGAAGGCTGTCGGGGGTGTCAAACGCAGCCGGGCGGTCCGGCCAATAAAAAGGTAGATCTCCCAACTCCGGGATATGAACGCGGATAGGGGTACCGGCCAACGGCGAAATCGCGAGGCCGACGCCTTTTTCCATAGCTCTCTGAGGGAAGCCAACGGCCGCCGAGGGCTGTTTGAGCACGCGATCATCTAACGGAACCGAAACGGAGTGGGTGATCTCCAAGACCGGGCGATCTGGAATGCGGAGTTCCGAGGCGCCGAAGAGAGCTGTGGGAAAAGGCGAGAAGAGGCCGAAGCCGCCGGGCCGATACCCCTGGCCGCGTTTCCCAGAGTTGGGAGATGAACCAAAAAAAAAGGGGCGCTTGAAGGCGCCCCCGTGGGATTCGCGGCGGACGATTCAGAATTTGTACCCGAGGCAGGCTCCCAGCCGGAAGCCTCCGAGCTTGATCGACATCCCTTCGACATCATCCGAGCCGGAGAGAAAGCCGAGCCCGAGTTGGGCCGACAGCTTGGGCGACAGGCCGTAGCACAGCCCGGCGTCGGCCCGGAATCCGATCCCCGAACCGGTGACCTCGGTGTCCAGAGCCGTCTCTTTGTAAGCGTCCAGGAAAATCCCGAGCCCGAGCTTGTAGCTGAGCTTACCCGTGAGCGGCCCCCCGATGCCTCCGCCGAGGGAGAAGATATGCTGGGTGGAAGAGGCGTCGACACCCAATCCGGGGGTCGTTCCTGACGCGGACAGGAGCCCGTAGCCGGCGTAGAGGAAGAATCCCTTGCCCAGGGCAAAGGCCAGCCGGATCTCGGGATAGAAGCGAGCCGAGCTGTAGGTGTCGGTGTACCCGCTATCGGAGGGGAAGAGGAGGTTCCCCGTCGCGACGACGGAGAACTTGGAAGTCGGGTCTTGGGCGGCGACGAAGCCGGTCAGGACCGCGGCCACGGTAAGCAGGACGATTATTTTTTTTAACAACGGCCTCCCCCGCTCAAAATCAACTCGAAAATATTGTAACAAGAAAGCCCTGCTTTCTCCAGGCGGGCGGAGGCCCATCGAAGCTTCCCCGCCGAAATCGGTTATAATCCTCCTGGTCGGACAAGGCCGGCGCGAATATCGCTTCCGGACGATTCGCCTCGACGGCCACAATTCCGAAAAGGGAGTATCCCATGACCGGCTCCGCGGCCCCCGCCTTGATCGAAGCCCTGGCCCGGATCGTCGGCGACGACCACGTCATCGCCGACCCCGACCGCCTGGACGCCTACGGCCATGATGAGTTCTCGCTCAAGGACATCCGGCAACGGCCCATGCTGGCCGTCCGGCCGCGGACGACGGCCGAGGTGGCGGCGATCCTGCGGCTGGCCAACGAGCGCGGCCTGCCCGTGACCCCGCGCGGCGGCGCCACCGGGCTCTGCGGCGGCTGTGTCCCGGGCCCCGAAGGGATCGTCCTGTCGCTCGAGCGGATGAAGGGGATTACGATCGACGCCGCGAACCAGATGGCCGAGGCCGAGGCCGGCGTCACGCTCCTGGAGTTCGAGCGGGCCGTCGACGAGGCCGGGTTCAATTTCCCGCCCCATCCCGGCGAGGAGAGCGCCATGGTCGGCGGTATGGTGGCCACCAACGCCGGCGGCAGCCGGGCCGTCAAGTACGGCGTCATCCGCCAGTACGTTCGGGGGCTGGAGGTCG